>NZ_JBOGBT010000104.1:0-33130 GCF_051656365.1 Silvania sp.
GGCACCGGTCATGCCGTTGAGCTGCCGTCGGCGGAGTTTGAGCGCCGTCGTCGCGCCACCAACGCCGAATGGCCACTGCTGAATGCGGTGCTGGACGGCGTGAGCCGGGATGCCTTGATGGCCGGGCATCAGAGCAACCACCTGACGGTGGCGTATATCGACGAGGCGCATGTCGAGACCCTTTTCCGGGCGTTTGTCGCCCAGTCGCTGACCCAGGGGATCCGCGTGTGGGTTGCGGGCGATGCCATCAAATTACTGTAAAGGTGAGAGCATGCAGGAACGTACTGAAGCCACTAAATATACCGGCGTCTGGCCGGTGATGCTGACCCCGTTTAACGAACGGCGAGAAATCGACTGGCCCGCACTGGAGAAACTGGTTCAGTGGTATCTGAATGCAGGGGTTCACGGGCTGTTCGCGGCCTGCCAGTCGAGCGAGATGTTCTTTTTAAGCGACGATGAAGCCCGCAAGGTGGTGCGGTTTATCGTTCAGATCGTCGATGGCCGCGTGCCGGTGGTGGCGTCGGGCCATACTGCAACGGGCACCAGCCAGCAGATAAACCAGCTGTCGGCGATGGCACTGACAGGAATCGACGGCTTAATCCTGATCAGCAACCGTCTGGCACAGGCCGACGAGAGCGATGCGCAGGTCCTGAGCGGGCTGCAGCAGCTGACTGCCGCTCTGCCGGAGGCTATCGACCTCGGTATTTACGAGTGCCCGTATCCTTATAAACGGCTGCTGTCGGATGAGGTGATCGCCTGGTGTGCCAACAGCGGTCGCTACACCTTTATTAAAGACACCAGCTGTTCACTGCCGGTGATGGAACGGCGCCTGCGTCTGAGCGAAGGCAGCCGTCTGCATCTGGCCAACGCTAACAGCCAGACGCTGCTGGCCTCACTGCGCGCGGGCTGTCAGGCCTACAGCGGGGTGATGGCCAATTTCCACCCGGAGCTGTACGTCTGGCTGTTTGAAAACTGGCGCCGGGAGCCGCAAAAAGCCGGGCAGCTGGCGGATTACTTATCCACCGCCGCGCTGGCCGAAAATCTGGACTATCCGGTATGCGCCAAGTTTTACCAGCAGCAAATCGGTAACTTCAGCGCCTACGCCTGTCGGTCGAGAAGTAGCCAGTCGTACGCGGCAAGTTTTTATCCGGAGGCCATTAACAGTATGATGCGTCTCGGCGAAGCAGTGAAGAAACAGTTATCACTTTGAATAACGAGAGTTTTATGCCTTTAACGCCCCTTAATTGATTAAAGGGCGTGCAGCAAAAAGTCATCCGACACGATGACGCAGTAACTGAAAAATAAAAACATTGACTCAGCACCCTACAACTTTCGTCTGCCGCGCAATGGCAGGCGACGTCGGACTGCGCCACGCACTCTGATGAAACCCAATGAGGTTAATATTATGTCAGTCACTCTTGATATGCCGGTCACGCAAAAGGCGGTGCTCGATAAAGCGAGCATTCGTCGGGTGGTGGTTTCCAGCTGGATCGGTAACAGCATCGAGTTTTATGATTTTCTGCTGTATGGCCTGGCGAGCGCGCTGATTTTCAGCAAGGTCTTTTTCCCGACCGTCAGCCCGATGGTCGGTATTCTGGCCTCGTTTGCCACCTTCGGCGTCGGCTTTATTGCCCGTCCGCTGGGCGGCATCTTCTTTGGCCACATGGGTGATACGCTGGGACGTAAAATCACGCTGTTGATTACCCTTGGCGGGATGGGAACCGCGACGTTCCTGATTGGCTGCCTGCCTTCCTACGACATGATCGGGATCTGGGCCCCGGTGATGCTGGTGATCCTGCGCTTTATCCAGGGTTTCCTGGTCGGTGGGGAGTGGGGCGGTGCGATGCTGATGGTGGTCGAAAGCGTCCCGGCTAATCGCCGTGGCCTGCTCGGTGCCATTCCGCAAACCGGCGGGTTCTCTGGTCAGCTGCTGGCGACAGGCATCTTCGCGCTGGTGATGATGCTGCCCGATGAGCAACTGTTCTCCTGGGGATGGCGCATTCCGTTTATGCTGAGCGTGGTGCTGGTTCTGGTGGGCCTGTATATGCGTCGTCGGTTGGACGAAACTCCGGTGTTCCAGGAAGTGCGTCGTCGCGAAGAACAAAACAAACAGGCTAAAAAAGAAGAAAGTCCGGTGGTTCAGGTCGTGCGTACCCAGTGGCGTAGCATTGTGCTGATTATGCTGCTGCGTTTTGCCGAAAGCGTGCCGTTCTTTATGTGTACGGTGTTTGCCGTCTCCTATGCGACGGGCACCTTAGGGATCGAAAAACAGACCATGCTCGGCGTGGTGATGATGACCTGTGTGTTGGCCTTCCCGATGCATGCGCTGTTTGGCGCTCTGTCTGACAAAGTGGGCCGCCGACCGGTCTACATCTTTGGTGCCTTGTTTGCTGCGGCGATGGCGTTCCCGTTCTTCTGGCTGCTGGAAAGCGGATCCTTTGTGCTGATGGTGCTCGGCTATGTGCTGCTGATTAACATCGCCCACAACTCGATTAACGCGGTGCAACCGTCCTTCTTTACCGAGATGTTTGGCCCGAAAGTGCGCTACAGCGGCGCATCGATTGGTGCGCAGTTGGGGGCCATCGTGGCGGGGGGCTTCACGCCGTTTATCGCCAAGGGGTTAACTGCGCTCGACAACAATAACTGGACGCTGGTGGCAAGCTATGTGGTGATAGCCGCGCTGGTGGCGGCCTATGCTGCCTGGCGTGCGCCGGAAACCTCAAAACGTGACTTAACCAAAGATCATCACTGATGCGGATCGGCCAGGGTGAAAGCCCTGGCCCCTGCCGGCGCTTTTCATCGTCTGTTGCTGCTTCGAAGCAGCAAAAATGATAAATTAACACTTTGTCATTCACCGGACTCAGTACCTCATGGCCAAAACAGTCGAGACCATTGCGACCGCGCTGAACATTTCCATTACCACCGTGCGGCTGGTGCTGAACAATAAAGCCCAGCAGTATCGGATCAGTGAAAAAACGCAAAAGCGCATCAATGACTATGTGGCTGAACACGGCTATACCGTCAATCACGCCGCCCGCAGCCTGAAGCTGAATAAAACCGATACCCTTGGGTTGATCATTCCGCGCCTGTCGAACGTCTTCTTTGCCACCCTCGCCGAAAAGCTGGAGATCCGCTGTCGCGAGGCGGGGTATCAGCTGATGATCAGCTGTACCTACAGCGATTTGCAGCAGGAAAATGCGCTGGTGGATGCGCTGATCGATCGTAACGTTGATGGGCTGTTCGTCGTGCCATCCTCCCTGCAGGCGCAAAATCATCATCTGAAACGCACTTCGCGCCCGCTGGTGCTGCTGGACCGTGACTTCGACGGCACCGACACCTCGCTGGTGGTCAGCGATAACCGCCGGGGCAGCATCGCCCTGACTCAGGCAATGTTCAGCGCGGGCCAGCTGCCGCTCTTCTTTATGGCCGGTGATACCGAACAGCCGACGATTAAAGAGCGTATGAAGGGCTACACCTCGGTGCTGGAAGCGCAGGGGATTGAGGATTGTCAGCAGTGGATCCTCGAGACCGCGCACAACCGGCGCGAAGATGGCGAGAAGCTGATGCAGCAATTTCTGGCCCGGCATAACGCCGCACCACCGGCGTTTATCGCCTCTTCTCTGCCGGTGCTGGAGGGGGCGCTCAGCGTGCTGCGTTCCCACTTCGGTTATATTCCGGCGGATATTAATATCGGCACCTTCGATGAACACCCCATGCTGGGCTTTTTATCCAACAATATCTGGTCGGTTCGCCAGAATGAGGATGCGTGGTCGGAGAAAGCGGTGGACGCGATGCTGCAGATAATCAATGGCGCAGAGCAGAAGAACCTGCGCGCGATTATCCCGATGACGCTGATCCACCGGGCGCGGGCCAGCCTGTAGGGCGAGCGGGCTGATAAAGTTTAAAAATCGAAGCAGCCCGCGGTATTTAATAAAAATTACAGCGAATAGCGGTACAATAAATGATTCATGCATTGACTAAAGGAAAAGCGGGGCGAGTCGGGGACATAGCGCTGTCGGAAAGCTGGCGAGATCGCTTTCGTAAGTCAGAAGACTTATTAACCAGCATGTTCTGGAGTCGGATAAGTTATCTTCCTGAAGAGCAATTTAACCGGTTTATGTCGCAACTCTTATCAGAAGAGTTTAATCACGGCCCGCTGCGTAATGTAAAATTCTGGGAAAGGTATTCCTATGTAACCTACTTCCTTGACAAGAAAGTTGAGCCCGATGTGGTACTGGATTTTGACGATCAGGATATTATTGTCGAGGTTAAACCGCCGTTTGGCAAAGGGCAGTATAAAGCTCAGTGGCAGCAGCAGGTTGAGTCCTATCTACAACAGGATACTCATAAGAAACTGATTTTCATTGCGCTGGGTAATTTCCCTACTGAGACGTTTCGCTGGCTTGCAGAATTCAGGGGGCGTTATCCGGACGTGCGTTTTCATGCTATTTCCTGGGGGGAGGTGATGCATGCCCTTTCTCATTCGTTGGGGAGAAATAATCGTCTGGCTTCGGACTGTATCAGCCTGTTGAGTTTCTATGGGATACGCCTTCCAACGAAAACATGGAGTAGTTTACATAACGTTATTTCCCATCCTTTAACAGATAATGGATTTGCTTCTAAATGAATGATTTATTTGTACAGTTAAGACAGGCTCACCGCATCTGCAGTTCTGCTTACAATCGGATTTTACCTTTATTAGAAAAAATACCTGAAAGCTTGGATGTGGATTTTGAATATTGGTTTCCTTATAGCTATGCTGAGATTAAAACCAGGAAAAAACCCATTTTTAACGAATATGGTGAAGCATTTTTGACCTTATATGATTCTATGCATGTTTATTCCCGCAGTTCACAAAAAACGCTCGTTACACCGACTACCGCATGCGTTATTGGCGTGCGCTTTGTGATGGATTCAGAGGGCGTGTGCGATATAAAAGACAGAGTTGATGAATTTAATGAAAGGTTAGGGGCGGATCTTGTTACCGACCCGGAGAAAAGTGAGAGTCTGGTCATATTTTATATTTACAGGCCAGTTAAGCGAATAAAAATCGCCAATGTGCTGGATGACTTATTTTATGTTGATAGTGACTACCCTTACCCACGCACGAAGACCTTTGTGCTCAATGACAGGATTCAGGTGGCAAACCTCGTTTTCGACATGAGCGAATGGGTTGAGGATTCAGCGAAAGTCCTCAAGAAAGTCAGAAAATTTATCGATTCAGACATTGTAGGGTAAGCATCAATGACGCGTTCATTTCCACTGTGCAGACGCGTCTTTAGCAAGGCCGCTCGCGCGGCCTGATTTATCCCTGCCGGTTCACCGCAATCGAATCGCGGGCAACAAATTCTGCGGGCAAAACGGTATTGCCGGGCGTGTTGGTCTCTGTGGCGGCGAGCACCCGGGCTACTGCCTCTTTACCCTGGGCGTCCAGATCCAGTCGTACCGTGGTGAGCGCCGGGATGAAGAAGGCGCTTTCATAGCTATCATCGTAGCCAATCACGGACACCTGCTCGGGCACCGCGATGTGGGCTTTGCTTAACGCGCTCAATGCGCCGAGGGCCATCTGGTCGTTCCCGACCAGCAGGGCGCTAAAATCCACATTGTTGTCGATAAGATGCTGCGCACCGTTGTAACCGCTTTGCGCATCCCAGGTGCCAAAAATCACCGCCGCAGGTGTTTTGTTAAATGTCGCCAGGCCGCTTAACCAGTTATCCAGGCGCAATTTGGCCGAAATGGCGTGCTGCGGGCCGGGCATCAGCACAATGTCGTTGTGCCCCAGTTCGCATAAGCGCTTAACGCTCTCCAGGGTGCCGTTTGCCGGATCGAAGATAACGTGAAACACGCCGCTGTCCGGGGCGACGTCAAGAAACAGGCAGGTCACATCGGTGTTGTGTTCAGCCAGCTGCTGAGCGAGGGGCGTTTCCAGCGGGACGTTGATCAGGATTTTTTCGATAAACTGGGATTTAAAATCATTGATCGACTGCTGGATAGCCGTGGCGTCACTCTCATCAATCATCGAAATCAACACCTGATAGCCCGCTTCACGGGCGTGCTTTTTCACAGATGCGGCGATTTGCGACGGGGCATGCAGCGCCAGAGAGGTCGTGATTAACCCCAGCGTCTGGGCGCGTTTCCCGACCAGCTGCTGCGCCAGACGGTTAGGTACATAGCGCAGCTCCTCAATCGCCTGTTCGACGCGGACGCGGGTTTTTTCGGCAACGTTCACCGATTTATTGAGCACCCGTGAGACGGTTTGGTAGGAGACACCAGCATGGCGAGCGACATCTTCCAGCGTCGCATTTCTGTTTTTGTTCACCCTCAATCCTTTCTTTTTACGTGGCGTAAACGGCGCGTTTCATCTCTGCGTTTTGCCAATATTATATCAAAATGTCATACGTTCACATGGTGAGATTTCGCGATCTCGTTCACTTTTTTGCGCTTAAAAAATTGCGTTCTGTGAACTTCATTACAGTTTTCAGTGCAGGGAGTTGTTTGCGTCAAGTGTCAGGTATTGTATGTAACACGCTGATGTGAACGTCATACATTTTAACAGTGAACAAAATCAATCTGGCGTCACAGCACCCATCTGACCTAAAAAAGAACGCTATTCGCTGAGCAGTCAGCAAAGCCCTGATCCTGTTCCTTGTTGAGGAAGAAAAAAATGGTTACCGGTAAAAGGAACTACATTCTTTTAAGCATTTTCGATTTTCTGTACCTGTTTGCCTGGTCGTCGACGATGGCCTTCTTTGTTATCTGGACGACACAGCATCTGGGGATCAGCGCCACCAAAACCGGATGGTTGTATGCCATTAACGCCTTTATTGCACTGACCATGCAGCCTTTCTTTGGCTACATTTCTGATAAGTTCGGCACCAAAAAATCGTTAATCTTCCTGATTGTGGCACTGCTGCTGCCCGTCGGGCCGTTCTTTATTTACGTCTACGCGCCGCTGCTGGTGAGTTCCTTCTGGCTCGGGGCGGTATTAGGCGGGATCTACCTCGGCATTATTTTTAACTCCGGCTGCGGGGTAATTGATTCTTATATCGACAAGATCTCTCGTCGTTATTCATTCGAATACGGGCGGGTGAGAATGTGGGGTTCGTTGGGTTGGGCGGCGGCGGCCTATATTGTGGGCCGCAATATTAACGACAATCCAAATCTCTCTTTCTGGCTGGCCAGTATTGCCATCGTATTAGCCGCTATCTGCTTCACGCTGACCAAAATTACCGTCACGCTTGAAGAAGAAAAAATGACCTCTTCACTGAAAGCGGGCAACGTGCTGGAGCTGATGAAAGACAAACAGTTCTGGATGCTGATTATCTTTACCCTGTTCGTTACGCAGATCTATGACACCTACGACCAACAGTTTGCGCAGTATTTCTCGTTACAGTTCCCGAGCGTTGACGAAGGCAATAAATGGTACGGCACGCTGGCATCAGTGCAGGTTTGCGGCGAAACCTTATTCCTGGGGCTGATGCCGTGGTTTGTTAACCGCGTTGGCGCGAAGTGGGCGCTGGTGATCGCCGGAACCATTATGTCGGTGCGTATTCTGGGCTCCGCCGTTCCGCTGGGGCCGGTGTGGATTGCCGCGGTGAAGATGATGCACGCTATCGAAAAACCGCTGATTCTGATCTCGGTCTTTAAGTTCATCGCGCAGAACTTCGATCACAAACTGTCTTCCACCATCTATCTGTTAGTGCTGTTTGCGGCCTCTATTGCCACCACGGTTTACTCCCCGGTAGTAGGGCATTTCTACGACACCATTGGTTTTGCCAACACGTACATCATTCTTGGCGTTATTTCAGGACTCTTTACCCTGTTCTCGGTGTTTTCTCTCAGGGACAGAAAAGACAAAGTCATTGATCTCTCTGTGAAGAGCGAGTCTTTAGCATAATGGAGGTGGTTATGAGCAGGTTATTTACGCAGCTCAATTTATTACACGGTGCGGATTATAATCCTGACCAGTGGCTCGATCAGCCCGATATTCTTGAGAAAGATATCGCGATGATGAAAGAGACCCAATGCAACGTAATGTCGGTAGGCATATTCAGCTGGTCGAAACTGGAACCTGCAGAAGGGGAATATCAGTTTGGCTGGCTGGATAATGTGCTGGATACACTGCACGCGAACGGGATTTATGTTTTCCTGGCGACCCCCAGCGGCGCTAAACCGGCCTGGGTATCTGAAAAATACCCGCAAGTGTTGCGCACCAATAACGATCAAAGCAAAAACCTGCACGGGGAACGGCATAACCACTGTGTCTCTTCACCCGAGTATTTACGCTTAACCGGGAACATTAACCAACAGCTGGCGAAACGTTATGCGCACCATCCTGCGGTGCTGGCGTGGCATATTTCGAACGAGTATGGCGGCGAGTGCCACTGCGATGGTTGCCAGCATGCGTTTCGCGACTGGCTGAAGAACAAGTATCAGACGCTGGAAAATTTAAATCAGCGCTGGTGGAGTTCATTCTGGAGCCATGAGTATTCCAGCTGGAGCCAGATCCATTCTCCGGGACCAAAAGGCGAGCAGTCTGTCCATGCGCTGAATATCGACTGGCGACGCTTCGTGACCGAGCAGGTGGCGCTGTTTTGCCGCCATGAAATTCAGGCGGTTAAACCCTACAACCCGTCTTTGCCCGCCACCACCAACTTCCACGGGGTGTTCTACGACTACGATTACTGGCGTCTGGCGCAGGAAGTCGATTTTATCTCGTGGGACAGCTACCCGGAGTGGCACCAGACGCGGGATCAGCAGGATGTCGCTTCTTACACGGCGTTCACCTTTGATCTGATGCGCAGTCTGAAACCCGGCCTGCCTTTCCTGCTGATGGAGTCCACGCCCGGCACCACCAACTGGCAGGCGATCAGTAAGCTCAAAAAACCGGGGATGCACCTGCTGTCGGCCATGCAGGCGGTGGCGCATGGCTCGGACTCGGTGCAGTATTTCCAGTGGCGCAAAAGCCGCGGCTCTATTGAAAAATTACACGGCGCGGTGGTGGATCACGTCGGCCACCTCAATACCCGCGTCGGGCAGGATGTGAAGCAGGTCGGTGTGGCGCTGGAAAAACTGGCCGATGTGGCGGGTGGCGATTACCGGGCTGAGGTGGCGATAGTCTATGACTGGGACAACCGCTGGGCGGTAAACGATGCTGCCGGGCCGCGCAACGCCGGGATCAAGTTTGAAGAGACGGTGCAGCAGCATTATCAGGCGCTGTGGCAGCAAAATATCCCGGTGGACATTGTCTCCCAGCAGTCGGATCTCAGTGGTTATCGCGTGCTGATCGCGCCAATGCTCTACATGGTGAATGAAGCCTTTGCCGAACGGGTGAATCAGTTTGTGGCAGCAGGCGGTGTGTTTATCGCCACCTACTGGACGGGGATCGTTAACCCGGACGATCTGTGCTTCACGACGGGTTTCCCCGGCCCGTTGCGGGAGGTGCTGGGTATCTGGTCGGAAGAGATCGACAGTCTGTACGACGGGCAGTCAAACCAGCTTGCTATTACTGTATCGGACTGGAGCTGCCCGGTTCAGGAATACACCTGTAAGGAACTTTGCGATTTAATCCATGCAGAAACGGCAGAGGTGCTGGCCGTGTATCAACAGGACTTTTACGCGGGTCGGCCTGCGCTAACCCGTAACCGGTACGGCAAAGGGCAGGCTTACTATCTGGCAGCAAGAACTGAGGGGGCATTCCTGCGTGATTTCTACCGCACGATTGCGGATAAACACGGCATTGCCGCTTGCACCGCGATGCAACTGCCGAAAGGCGTTGTTGCGTCGGCAAGGCACAATGCGGGGCTGACGTACCTGTTTGTGCAGAACTACAGCGACCAGACCGTCACGCTTGAGCTGGCGGAAGAGAGCAGGAGGCTGGAGCCGTTGCTGAGTGGCGATCGGCTTGCGGGGCACCAGTATGCAATGCCTGCGTTTGGGGTTGAGGTATTTTTGACGGGCGCGTAATGAGTTGAATGCCGGATGTTCCTAACAAAAAATCCACGCAAGGGCGTGGATTTTTTATGGGCTGGCTAAGCATCCGCAGATGCCAGTACCTTAGACGTTGAACAGGAAGTTCATCACGTCGCCATCTTTCACAACGTACTCTTTCCCTTCAGCACGCATCTTGCCGGCTTCTTTTGCGCCTTGCTCGCCTTTGAACGCGATAAAGTCTTCAAACGCGATAGTCTGCGCGCGGATAAAGCCTTTCTCGAAGTCGGTGTGGATTTTACCCGCCGCCTGAGGTGCGGTTGCACCGACAGGGATGGTCCATGCACGGACTTCTTTCACGCCAGCGGTGAAGTAGGTCTGCAGGTTCAGCAGCTCGTAACCGGCGCGGATCACGCGGTTCAGGCCCGGCTCTTCGATGCCCAGCTCGGCCATGAACTCTTCACGGTCAGCGTCGTCCAGCTCAGCGATGTCGGATTCAACCGCGGCGCACACGGCAACCACCACGGAACCTTCGCCTGCGGCGATTTCGCGCACTTTATCCAGGTACGGGTTGTTCTCGAAACCGTCTTCGTTGACGTTAGCGATGTACATGGTTGGCTTCAGGGTCAGGAAGCTCAGGTACTTGATCGCCGCTTTGTCTTCTTCAGTCAGGTTTTTCAGCGCACGCAGCATGCCTGCGTTTTCCAGCTGTGGCAGACATTTTTCCAGCGCAGCCTGTTCAGCTTTTGCGTCTTTATCGCCACCTTTGGCCTTTTTCTGCACGCGGTGCAGGGCGCGCTCGCAGGTGTCCAGATCGGACAGGGCCAGCTCGGTATTGATGACTTCGATATCGTCAGCCGGATCCACTTTATTGTTGACGTGGATGATGTTGTCGTTCTCAAAGCAACGCACCACGTGGCCGATAGCTTCGGTTTCACGGATGTTGGTCAGGAACTGGTTACCCAGGCCTTCACCTTTGGATGCGCCTTTTACCAGGCCTGCAATGTCCACAAATTCCATGGTGGTTGGCAGGATGCGCTGAGGCTTAACGATCTCGGCCAGCTGGTCCAGACGTGGATCGGGCATTGGCACGACACCGGTGTTTGGCTCGATGGTGCAGAACGGGAAGTTAGCCGCTTCGATGCCCGCTTTCGTCAGCGCGTTAAACAGGGTGGATTTGCCCACATTAGGCAGACCAACGATACCGCATTTGAATCCCATGTCTGAATCACCTTAATATCTTGATATTCAACGCGTTAGGCTTAACGAGTCGAAGAAAAGTAAATAACTGCGCCCATTATACACGTAACCCGCAGGCTGCGCGGTAAAAAAGGCGTTTCGCGCCGGTTATTGCGCTTTGAAAGCGTGAAGACGGTTAGTGGCTTTGGTTAAGCCTTCTTTCAGCCAGACTTCGGTGCAACGCACCGCTTCGTCTACCGCACCGTCGATCAGTTTCTGCTCGGAAACCGGCGGTTTACCCAGCACAAAACCAACAACTTTGTTTTTATCGCCCGGATGACCAATACCTATGCGTAAACGGTGAAAATTTGGGTTATTACCCAATTTGCTGATGATGTCTTTTAAGCCGTTATGTCCGCCGTGACCGCCGCCGAGTTTGAACTTCGCCACGCCAGGGGGCAAATCCAGTTCGTCGTGTGCCACCAGGATTTCGTCCGGGTTGATGCGATAAAAGGTCGCCAGCGCGGCAACCGCTTTACCGCTTAAGTTCATAAACGTGGTTGGCACCAGCAGACGCACATCGGCCCCGGCCAGATTCACGCGCGAGGTAAACCCAAAGAATTTAGATTCTTCACGCAGAGGCGCGCGCAGCCGCTCCGCCAGCAGATCAACATACCAGGCACCCGCATTGTGGCGGGTGGCCGCATATTCCGCGCCGGGATTGGCCAGGCCGACAATCAGTTTAATCGTCACGTTTTTATTCCTGAAAGTACTAAGTCTGGCGCGTAGTGTACTGTCTGCCGCGCCGCTTGACAAAATTCTGCGAACCGACCCATAGAATCAGAATAATTACGCTTCTGAACCATTAGAATTTCATGCTACTCAAAGGCTTATTTGTAAAGTTTTGTTACGCCGATATGCATAATTGTGATCGCTGACGCAATCAGCAAAAGGGGTGTTGTCTATACTTTACACACAAGGATTAGGGAGATATTCCCCCTACGACCCAAAGTTCCGGAGGTGACAGATGAAACGCAAAAACGCTTCGCTACTCGGTAACGTGCTGATGGGATTGGGATTAGTCGTCATGGTCGTCGGCGTCGGTTATTCCATTTTAAACCAGCTTCCGCAGCTCGATCTGCCGCAATATTTCGCTCACGGCGCGGTTCTGAGCATCTTTCTGGGTGCCGTTCTCTGGCTGGCGGGTGCCCGCGTCAGCGGCCACGAGCAGGTCTGCGACCGTTACTGGTGGGTGCGCCACTACGATAAACGCTGCCGTCGCGATCAGCATAAGCATAGCTAACACTGCATGTCGGATGGTAAGAGAAACGGTTCCTGAGGGAACCGTTTTTTTTTGCATCTTTTGTTGACCCTCACGTAACGTAAGGCATCAGAGTGACGCAACTGGCACAAGAGAAGGAGCCGTTATGTTGATTCAGGTGGGGGAACTGGCCAGGCGGGCCGGGATCACCGTAAGAACGTTACATCATTACGAACAAACAGGGTTGTTGCTGCCTTCAGCCAGAAGTGCGGCAGGGTACCGGCTGTATAACCTGGCGGCGGTTCAGCGTCTGCATATGATTCAGGCGCTGGCAAAGTCGGGGCTGGAACTTGCTGAAATCAGGGACTTTCTGGATAAGGAGCCGCTCGCACTGGCTGAGCTTCTCGACGCACAAATTCGTCTGCTGGATAAGCAAGTCCGCAGTATTAACACCCTGCGCGACAGGCTTGCGGATTTGCATGCCGGGCTCACGGCGAATGCGGCCCCCGATCTCGAGTCCTGGCTACAGACTCTGGAGTTAATGAATATGTACGATCGCTGGTTTAGTCACGAAGAGTTGCAGCAGTTGCCGTTTGCGGCGCAGAACGAACAGTTGGCAGAAATCTGGACCGCCCTGGTTGAGGAGGCCAGCGCGCTGCTGAAACAGCATGTTGAGGTCGCCGATCCGCGGGCAATGGATCTTGCCACGCGCTGGATGCTACGCCTGGAGCAGGATACCGCAGGCAAGCCTGAATTCCTGACCCGCATGAATGAGATGCACAGCGTTGAGCCGCAAATGCGCGAGCAAACCGGGATCACCCCCGAGATGATCGATTACGTTACCCGGGCGTTTGCGGAAAGCAAACTCATCATCTGGCAGCGCTATTTATCCCCGGAAGAGATGGCGTTTACCCGCGCGCACTATTTTGATCGGATGATGGAGTGGCCGCCACTGGTGGCAAAACTACATCAGGCGCAGGGTGAATCATGTGACCCGTCGTCAGACGTTGCGCAACAGCTGGCGGAAAACTGGCTGGCACTGTTTCAGTCCTATGCGGGAACCGATCCAGCCACCCAGCAAAAATTCCGGGTGGCGATGCAGCAGGAGCCGCATCTGATGAAGGGAACCTGGATGACGCCTGCGGTGCTCGACTGGCTCCAGCAGGCGATCGGGATCATGATGCAACGGCGTTTTTCAACGCGTGGTTAAGGGTAAGTCGGCTAAGGCCGCATCACGATTTGGGTAGAACGCCAGGCGGCCAGGGATCGGCTGCACCCCCGCCCGCGCCATGGTGCGCAGCGGCTGAAACTCCAGATTACTCACCCGCAGTTCACACCCTTCTGGCAGATGCTCGACAAAGCGCTGGAACGCATCCAGCCCGCCGGCATCCAGCACCGGCACTGCATCCCATTTCAGAACCACAATCCGCTTACCCTCGAGGCGTGAGGCCAGATCGCTGAACAACCCCTCTGCGGCGGCAAAGAACAGCGGGCCTATCACCCGCAGCACCAGCACATCGTCCGGTACCTCAACATTGACCGCTGCCAGCCGCGTCATCCGCGCCATACGGCGCATAAACAGCAGCGAGGCCAGCACAATCCCGACGCTGATGGCGATCACCATATCAAACAGCACGGTCAGGGACATGCATATCAGCATCACGATGATGTCGTCTTTCGGCGCCCGACGCAGCAGGTTCACGACTTTATGCGCCTCGCTCATGTTCCAGGCCACCATCAGCAGCAGGGCGGCCATTGCCGACAGCGGCAGCCAGGACAGCAGCGGGGCCAGCACCAGCAGGGCGAGGATCACCAGAATGGAGTGGATCACCGCCGACACCGGCGAGGTGGCCCCGGCACGGACGTTCGCCGCCGAGCGGGCAATTGCGGCGGTGGCGGTGATACCACCAAAGAACGGGGCGATGATGTTCCCCAGCCCCTGGCCGATCAGCTCGTTGTTGGCTTTATGTTTGGTGCCGGTCATGCCGTCCAGCACCACCGCGCACAGCAGCGACTCAATCGCTCCCAGCATCGCCATCGAAAAGGCGGCGGGGAGCAGGGCGCGCAGGGAGTCCCAGCTTAAGGTGAAGCTGGAGCCGGGCAGATCCCACGGCAGGATCAGCTGCGGCAGCAACTGCGGGATGCCGTTACCCTGCGAACCATCCGCCAGCACATAGTGAAACTGCGAGCCAATAGTGGCGACGTGGCCGCCCAGCAGATTGACCACCCCCATCACCGCGCAGCCCAGAAGTAGTGCGGGCAGATGCCCCGGCAGTCGAATGCCCAGCCGTGGCCAGAGAATTAAGGTGCCCAGCGTAATAATGCCGATCGCGGCGTCACCAGGGTTGATGGTTGGCAGCGCCATTGCCAGCGCGCCCACTTTTTGCAGGTAGTGCTCCGGTACGTGGGCCATCTGCAGACCGAGGAAATCCTTAATCTGCATGGTCCCGATGGTAATGCCGATTCCGGAGGTAAAGCCCAGGGTCACAGAAATCGGAATGTATTCAATCAGCCTGCCGAAGCGCGCCAGGCCGAACAGAATCAAAAACACCCCCGACATCAGGGTGGCGACCAGCAATCCGGCGAGACCGAACTGCTGGGAGACGGGGTAGAGGATCACCACAAAGGCGGCGGTCGGCCCGGAAACGCTAAAGCGCGAGCCACCGGTCAGGGCGATCACAATCCCGGCCACTGCGGCGGTGTACAGGCCATACTGCGGCGCAACGCCGCTGCCAATCGCCAGCGCCATCGCCAGTGGAATGGCGATAATACCGACGGTAATCCCGGCGATCAGGTCACGGGTAAAGCGTGACAGGGTATATTTTTCTTTCCAGCAAGCGTCGATGAGGGCGCGGAACGGCAGAACATGTGAGGAAATGGGTTTTTTCACAATAATCATCCCTGGGCGCATCATCTGTCATGTCAATGGCAGGTGAAGGAGGCATTGGTCATACAAATAAAAGCTACAGACAAAAAAACCCGCCGTAGCGGGTTTTTAGACTGCGTCCGATTAATGCTCGAACATTGCAGAGATGGATTCTTCGTTGCTGATACGACGAATCGCTTCGGCCAGCATCCCGGACAGGGTCAAAGTACGCACGTTAGGCAGGGCTTTGATTTCGTCGCTCAGTGGGATGGTGTCGCACACCACAACTTCATCAATAACGGAGTTGCGCAGGTTGTTGACAGCATTGCCAGAGAAGATCGGGTGGGTCGCGTAAGCGAATACGCGTTTAGCACCACGCTCTTTCAGGGCTTCGGCGGCTTTGCACAGAGTGCCGCCGGTATCGATCATGTCGTCAACCAGCACGCAGTCGCGGCCCGCTACGTCACCGATGATGTGCATCACCTGAGAAACGTTAGCGCGCGGACGACGCTTGTCGATAATGGCCATGTCGGTGTCGTTCAGCAGTTTTGCGATAGCACGTGCACGAACCACGCCGCCGATGTCCGGAGAAACCACAATCGGGTTATCCAGGTTCAGCTGCAGCATATCTTCGAGCAGGATTGGGCTACCGAATACGTTATCAACCGGAACGTCAAAGAAGCCCTGGATCTGCTCGGCGTGCAGGTCAACCGTCAGAACACGGTCAACGCCAACGCTTGAGAGGAAATCAGCGACAACTTTAGCGGTAATTGGCACACGAGCGGAACGGACGCGACGGTCCTGACGGGCATAACCAAAGTAAGGAATAACAGCGGTGATACGGCCAGCAGAAGCGCGGCGCAGAGCATCGACCATAACAACCAATTCCATCAGGTTGTCGTTAGTTGGAGCACAGGTGGACTGGATGATGAAAATATCACCACCGCGTACATTTTCGTTAATTTGTACGCTGACTTCGCCATCGCTAAAGCGACCTACGGCGGCGTCGCCAAGAGAAGTGTACAGGCGGTTGGCAATACGTTGTGCTAGTTCCGGGGTGGCGTTACCAGCAAAAAGCTTCATATCAGGCACGAGAAGAACCTCAGGCATGCGTCCAATGGTGGATAGCTTCACCGTAAACTGTGCGGGCCAGGCGAATGCTATCCAGGCGGTGTATTAAAGAGCGCGATGCAACGTCTGGAACAGGGTGACGTTGTCACCGAAACTCAGATTGCGCCAGAATGGCCTGCTGTAGCGGGGAGGTGTTCATACCACGCGCTACAAAACCATGCAGCCACTCTGGAGCCAGCTCGAGCACCTGACGTGCAGCAGATTCCGTGTCAAATTCAGCAAAGACACAGGCCCCTGTGCCAGTCAGGCGCGACGGCGCGTATTCTAACAGCCAGGAAAGCGCGACATCAACCTCGCGAAAACGTTTTCTTGCGATATCCTCACAATCGTTGCCAAATTCACAATTTAATAACGTTTCTATTGACCGGACCGGGGTGTTACGCGGAAGGTCCGGATCCTTAAAGATAACCGGCGTCGGAATGCTGACTCCAGGGTGGGCCACCAGATACCATTTTTCCGCCGGACTGGCCGGGGAGAGGATCTCGCCCACTCCTTCGGCAAAGGCGGCGTGTCCGCGCACGAATACCGGCACGTCGGCACCAAGCGTTAACCCCAGCGCCGCCAGCTCATCGACCGACAGACCGCACCCCCACAGGTGATTAAGCACCACCAGCACGGTGGCGGCATTAGACGATCCGCCGCCCAGCCCGCCGCCCATCGGCAGGCGCTTGTCGACGCAGATATCGGCGCCGCTGCCCGCAGGCAAAAGCCCCGACTGCGCCGCAGCCGCCATCAGCAGGCGGGCGGCACGCACAATCAGGTTCTCTTCATCCGGCACGCCTTCTACCGGTGTTAACAACCGAATCAGCCCGTCCGCGCGCGGTTCAATCGAAATCGTGTCGCCGTAGTCGATAAACTGAAACAGCGTCTGCAGGGTGTGATACCCGTCAGCACGCTGGCCGGTAATGTACAAAAACAGGTTCAGCTTTGCCGGTGAAGGCCAGTGGCTCATCATTTGACAATCCAGTTATCCATTTTGAGCTTAATACGCTGGCTGCCTTCGGTCAGTTCCAGGCTGGACGGCAGGGCCGGTTTGCTGTTGCTGTCATAACCGCCGTATACCACTTTCCATTTTTTGCCGTTCTGGCTGTAATTCACTTCGCTCAGGCGATACTGGTCGTCGAGCTTATAATCGGTGGCATCGCCCGGCAGGCCGAGGATCCACTGGCGCAAGCTGGTAATCGGGATCGGCATCCCGGTCAGCTTACCAATCATCTCTTCGGCATCGGTGCCGGTATATTTCTGGCCTTTATTATCGGTAATTTGTGCGGTGCCCGGCTGGGCAATCAGCTCCATTTCCGTGCTGCCAAGCGGATTCAGCAGCAGCAGGCGATAGCGATCCTGGCCGGTCTGCTGCCAGAAGAAGCGCGCGTACACTTTCTGCTGATCGGACAGATAAGCAAAGGCACCGCGCGTCTGGTACTGGTTCAGGGCGCGCACATCCTGTTGATGCTGGCGCCACTGAGGCGCGTCCGGGCTTTTGCCCGGGCCTTTCGGCGGCGTGATGGAACATGCGGTCAGCACCAGCGCGGCCAGGGGCAGCAGGCGAATCAGTCTGGTCATAATGGTGACAAATCCTTGAGATACGTGGCAGTTATATTCCTTAATGCTAGCGCCCGCCTGCGGCAGCGTCTACGCTCAAGTTGTCCTAATTCCTCAAATTAACGGTTAATAACAAGCGATAACCTATTACTCCGAAAGGGGGCAGTCTCTTTTATTGATCTCGCGCATCCTGTATGATGCGGCCTGCTAACCTTATTAACGCTGGTACTACTCCCGCTCATATGACCCTTTTAGCACTCGGTATTAACCACAAAACAGCCCCGGTTTCACTGCGAGAACGCGTAACGTTTTCGCCGGATACGCTCGACCAGGCGCTGGAAAGTCTCCTTGCCCAGCCAATGGTGCAGGGTGGCGTGGTGCTGTCGACGTGCAACCGCACCGAGCTGTATCTCAGCGTGGAAGAGCAGGACAACCTGCATGAGGTGCTGATTCGCTGGCTCTGTGAATACCACAAGCTGAACGAAGACGAGCTGCGCAATAGCCTTTACTGGCACCAGGATAACGACGCCGTTAGCCATTTGATGCGTGTCGCCAGCGGTCTGGATTCACTGGTGCTGGGCGAGCCGCAGATCCTCGGTCAGGTCAAAAAAGCGTTTGCGGATTCGCAAAAAGGCCACCTCAAGGCCAGCGAGCTGGAACGCATGTTCCAGAAATCTTTCTCTGTCGCCAAGCGTGTGCGAACCGAAACCGACATTGGTGCCAGTGCGGTTTCGGTTGCTTTCGCGGCCTGTACTCTGGCGCGACAAATCTTTGAATCCTTATCGACGGTTTCCGTGCTGCTGGTCGGCGCGGGTGAAACTATCGAGCTGGTCGCCCGTCATTTACGCGAGCACAAAGTTAAAAAAATGATTATCGCCAACCGAACCCGCGAGCGCGCTCAGGCGCTGGCAGACGAAGTCGGCGCGGAAGTGATCGCCCTGAGCGACATCGATGCGCGGCTGAATGAGGCCGATATCATTATCAGTTCCACTGCCAGCCCGCTGCCGATCATCGGCAAAGGTATGGTTGAGCGCGCCCTGAAATCCCGCCGTAATCAGCCGATGCTGCTGGTGGACATCGCCGTCCCGCGCGATGTCGAGCCGGAAGTGGGCAAGCTGGCGAACGCCTATCTTTACAGCGTGGACGATCTGCAGAGCATCATTTCGCACAACCTTGCCCAGCGTAAAGCGGCAGCGGTGCAGGCCGAGACAATTGTCGAGCAAGAAACCAGCGAATTTATGGCCTGGCTGCGCGCGCAAAGCGTCAGCGAGACCATTCGCGAGTACCGCGGTCAGGCGGAGCAGGTGCGTAATGAACTGACGGCCAAAGCGCTGGCCTCCCTGGAACAGGGTGGCGATCCGCAGGTCATCATGCAGGAACTGGCATGGAAACTGACCAATCGCCTGATCCATGCCCCAACCAAATCACTTCAACAGGCCGCCCGTGACGGGGACGACGAACGCCTGACCATTCTGCGCGACAGCCTCGGGCTGGAATAGCGCACTATACCCATAATTTTTATTACAAGGTGCCCCTACGCCTATGAAGCCCTCTATCGTCGCCAAACTGGAAGCGCTGCACGAGCGCCATGAAGAAGTTCAGGCGCTGCTCGGCGATGCCGCGACTATTGCTGACCAGGAACGTTTTCGCGCGCTGTCGCGCGAGTATGCACAGTTAAGTGATGTATCACGCTGCTTTACCGAGTGGCAGCAGGTTCAGGAAGATATAGAAACCGCGCAGATGATGCTCGACGACCCGGAAATGCGCGAAATGGCGCAGGAAGAGTTGCAGGACGCTAAAGCCCGCGCGGAAGAGATGGAGCAACAGCTGCAGGTGCTGCTGCTGCCAAAAGATCCGGACGATGAACGCAACGCCTTTGTCGAAGTCCGCGCCGGGACCGGCGGGGATGAAGCGGCGCTGTTTGCCGGGGATCTGTTCCGTATGTACAGCCGTTATGCGGAATCCCGCCGCTGGCGCGTGGAGATCATCAGCGCCAACGAAGGTGAGCATGGCGGCTATAAAGAAGTGATCGCCAAGATCAGCGGTGACGGCGTATATGGCCGCCTGAAGTTCGAATCCGGCGGTCATCGCGTTCAGCGCGTACCGGCCACCGAATCGCAGGGGCGTATTCACACCTCCGCCTGCACCGTGGCGGTAATGCCCGAGCTGCCGGAAGCCGAGCTGCCGGACATCAACCCGTCCGAGCTGCGCATCGATACCTTCCGTTCGTCCGGGGCAGGCGGTCAGCACGTTAACACCACCGACTCCGCGATCCGTATTACCCACCTGCCAACCGGTATTGTGGTGGAGTGTCAGGACGAACGTTCCCAGCACAAAAACAAAGCCAAAGCGCTGTCGGTGCTGGGTGCGCGTATTCGCGCAGCTGAAATCGCCAAACGTCAGCAGGCCGAAGCCTCAACCCGCCGCAACCTGCTGGGCACCGGCGATCGCAGCGATCGCAACCGGACCTATAACTTCCCGCAGGGGCGCGTCACAGACCACCGCATCAACCTGACGCTTTACCGTCTGGATGAGACGATGGAAGGCAAGCTGGATTCGTTGATCGAGCCGATCGTGCAGGAGTACCAGGCCGATCAGCTGGCGGCGCTGGCAGAGCAGGACTAATGGATTTTCAGCACTGGCTACGTCACGCGGTCAGCGAACTCAGCGCCAGCGACAGCCCGCGTCGCGACGCGGAGATCCTGCTGGGGCACGTCACCGGCAGGGCGCGGACCTATATTCTCGCCTTTGCTGAGACGATGCTGACCCGCGACGAAGAGTCTCAGCTGGCTGAGCTGCTGGCCCGGCGCAAAACCGGCGAGCCGGTGGCGCATCTGGTGGGCGAGCGCGAGTTCTGGTCGCTGCCGCTGTACGTCTCGGCGGCGACGCTGATCCCGCGCCCGGATACCGAATGTCTGGTGGAGCAGGCGCTGGCACGATTGCCCGCGTCGCCCGCGCGCATTCTGGATTTAGGCACCGGCACCGGGGCAATTGCCCTGGCGCTGGCCAGTGAACGCCCGGACTGTCAGGTCACAGCGGTTGATGTGATGCCTGACGCGGTGGCGCTGGCGCAGCGCAATGTAGACCGTCTGGCGCTGCCAAACGTCACCGTTGTGCACAGCAGCTGGTTTTCGGCGCTCGCCGATCGCCAGTTTGAGACCATCGTCAGCAACCCCCCCTATATTGATGAAGCCGATCCCCATCTGGGTGAAGGCGATGTGCGCTTCGAGCCGCGCAGCGCGCTGGTTGCCGCCGGGCAGGGGCTGGCCGATCTGAGCCAGATTATTACCGACGCCCGCCAGCATCTGGTGAGCGACGGCTGGCTGCTGCTGGAGCACGGCTGGACCCAGGGTGAAACCGTGCGTGCGCTGTTCCTGCAGGCGGGTTATCAGCAGGTGGAAACCTGTCGCGATTATGGCGGCAATGAACGTCTGACCTTGGGTAAGTGGGCATGAACGGATTTTCGCTGCTGATCTCTGTGCATATCGCCGCCGTCGTGCTGACGGTCAGTTTTTTTGCGCTGCGCTACTGGTGGCGCTACAGCAATAATCAGCTTATCAACGCCCGCTGGGTGCGGGTCGCGCCGCACTGCATCGACACCGTGCTGTTTCTCTCGGGCGCGGGGTTGATGTGGGTGACGGGCTATCTACCGTTTACCGATGATGGCGCATGGCTGACTGAAAAGCTGTTTGGCGTTATCATCTACATCGTTTTGGGTTTTATTGCGCTGGGGCGACATCGTCCGCGCAGCCAGCAGGTAGGCTTTGTTGCTTTTCTGCTGGGGCTGGTGGTGCTGTACATCATCATTAAACTCGCCACCACAAGAATACCGTTACTGGGGTAAGTCATGAAGTCCTTGGCCGATTTCGAATTTAATAAAGTGCCGCTGTGCGACGGCATGATCCAGGTCTCGGAGATGATCCGCGATGATTTCGTCTCGCAGAACGTCTACGACGAGCTGGAGAAACTGGTGAGTCTGGCGCGTGAAGAGATTCATCAGACGCGCCCGCAGGACTGGCAGCTGGAAAAGCTGATTGAACTGTTCTACGGCGAATGGGGCTTCAGCGATAAGCGCGGCGTGTATCGTCTTTCCGATGCGCTGTGGCTCGATCAGGTTCTGGAACACCGCCAGGGCAGCGCCGTTGCGCTGGGGGCGATTTTGCTGTGGGTGGCGCACCGTCTGGATATCCCGCTGGTGCCGGTCATCTTCCCGACGCAAATGCTGCTGCGCGCCGAGTGGCTCGACGGAGAAATGTGGTTAATCAACCCGTTCAACGGCGACACTCTTGATGAACACACGCTGGACGTCTGGCTGAAGGGCAATATCAGTCCGCTGGCCGAGCTGTTCAATGAAGATCTGGACGAAGCGGACAACGCCGAAGTGGTGCGCAAGCTGCTGGACACCTTAAAATCTGCGCTGATGGAAGAGCGGCAGATGGAGCTGGCATTACGCGCCAGTGAGGTGCTGCTGCAGTTTAACCCGGAAGATCCGTACGAGATCCGCGACCGCGGCCTGATCTACGTCCAGCTGGAGTGCGACCACGTGGCGCTGACTGATTTGAATTATTTCGTTGAGCAGTGTCCGGAAGATCCGATCAGCGAAATGATTCGCGCGCAGATTAACTCCATCGCGCATAAACAGATTACGTTGCATTAATCTTAATTCCGATTCACCCCTGAATAAGGCGATCCTATGAAACAAAAAGTGGTTAGCATTGGCGATATCAAGGTAGCGAACGACCTGCCGTTCGTGCTGTTCGGTGGCATGAACGTTCTGGAATCCCGCGATCTGGCGATGCGCATCTGCGAACACTACGTGACCGTTACCCAGAAGCTGGGGATCCCGTATGTGTTTAAGGCCTCTTTTGACAAAGCCAACCGCTCCTCTATTCACTCTTACCGTGGCCCGGGTCTGGAAGAGGGGATGAAGATTTTCCAGGAGCTGAAGCAGACGTTCGGCGTGAAAGTGATCACCGACGTTCACGAAGCCAGCCAGGCGCAGCCGGTTGCTGACGTGGTTGACGTGATCCAGCTGCCTGCGTTCCTCGCCCGTCAGACCGATCTGGTTGAAGCGATGGCGAAGACCGGTGCCGTCATCAACGTGAAAAAACCGCAGTTCGTCAGCCCGGGGCAGATGGGGAATATTGTCGACAAGTTTATCGAAGGCGGTAACGACAAAGTGATCCTCTGCGACCGTGGTTCTAACTTCGGCTATGACAACCTGGTTGTGGATATGCTGGGCTTCAGCGTGATGAAGAACGTGTCGAACCAGTCCCCGGTGATCTTCGACGTCACCCACGCCCTGCAGTGCCGCGACCCGTTTGGCGCCGCCTCTGGCGGTCGTCGTGCGCAGGTTGCTGAGCTGGCGCGTGCCGGTATGGCTACCGGTCTGGCGGGGCTGTTTATCGAAGCCCACCCGGATCCAGCCAATGCGAAATGCGACGGCCCGTCCGCACTGCCGCTGGACAAGCTGGAGCCGTTCCTGAAGCAAATCAAAGCGATTGACGACCTGGTCAAAAACTTTGACGAGCTGGACACCAGCAACTGATCGTCATGAATGAAAAAACCCGCCTCGGCGGGTTTTTTTTTGCCCAGTGACAGGCTAGGCAAAGATCGTCATCAGATACGCAACAAACAGCGCCATATGCGCCGCACCGTTCAGCACGTTGGTCCGCCCGGTAGAGAACGAAATCTGACACAGCACCAGCGAAGCGACCATCACAATCATCTCCGGAGCGCCAAGGCTAAACACCAGCTCGTTGCCGGTCAGGAAGGCAATCAGCGTCACCACCGGAACGGTCAGGGAGATGGTGGCCAGCACCGAACCAAAGAACAGGTTCATGGCGCGCTGCACCTGATTGTTCAGCACCGCCCGCAGTGCCCCCAGCCCTTCCGGGGAGAGGATCAGCAGCGCGACGAGGAAGCCAGTAAAGGCCACCGGCGCATTCAGCTCGGTCAGCAGCGTTTCCAGCGGTGCCGCGTTCATTTTGGTCACGGCGATAACCGCAATCAGATGCACGATCAGCCAAATCGAGTGCCACAGATTGCTGTGCGCTGACGGTTTACCGTGATGCGGGTCATCGTCGTCGCCTTCATCTTCATGCTCATACACGAATAGGCTCTGGTGCGTTTTGGTCTGAATCAGCAAAAACACGCCGTACATCGCCGCTGAAATCAATGCCACCAGCAGGGCCTGACCGGTCGTAAAGTTGGCTCCGGGCAGCGCCATCGGAAACACCAGCACGATAATCGCCAGCGGGAAGAGGGCAATCAGATACTGTTTAATACCAAACAGATTCACATACTGGGTAGCAAATTTACGCCCGCCCAGCAGCAGCGAGAAGCCAACCAGACCGCCGGTGACAATCATGATGATGGAATAAAGGGTGTCGCGCATCAGGGTCGGGGCGGCGTCGCCGGTCGCCATCAGCGCAGAAATGAGGCTCACTTCCAGAATAACGACAGAGAGACTTAAAATCAGGGAACCGTAGGGTTCGCCGAGGCGGTGGGCTAACACGTCAGCATGGCGCACCACGCTAAAAGCACTACTCAAAATACCGATAAGGGCAAGGATGTTAATGCCGATGACCACTGGCAGCGTCTGGCTATTTCCCCAGAAGAACAACACCGCCAGCGCCAGCAGCGGGAAAATGAGAGACGTCTCCTTATGACGGGTTTTCACCGTCTCGTGTGTGGTTGTCATGTGATTCTCCATGTATGCAGGTGCTTGTAATTATAGATAGAAAAAGCGGAACGTTAAATTAACAGATTAGCGTTAACTTCCGCTTACCTTTTACCTGAATTTACGGTTTGGCTGTTTTAGGTGATGAGTGAGCCATAATAAGACATTTTTGTTAAATATATCCTTAATAACAGTGAATTATAAAACAGAATAATCCGTTTATTCTTAAAGCTGGAAGCCGTCAGTATTGTGAGCCACACTTAATAAGTGATTAAAAATAGGGGTTTGCAATGCCATACAAAACGAAAAGCGATTTACCCGACAGTGTCCAGCATGTGTTACCCGCACATGCGCAGGAGATCTACAAAGAAGCCTTCAACAGCGCCTGGGATCAGTATAAGGATAAAGACGACAGGCGGGACGATGCCACCCGGGAGGAGACCGCGCACCGCGTGGCCTGGGCGGCCGTGAAGCACGACTACCAAAAGGGGGACGACGACAAATGGCACAAGAAGAAATAGCCCGCTGATTAAATCAGGACAAATAGTTAGCAGCCTGCAATTTGATATTTAAGGCGGTTATTCATCCCCTGAGTTGCATGCGGCCGATTTATTGCATATCGTCACTGTAACTGCTTTCTAATTGAGCAGTAAAAAGACCTGGAAGGTTCATATAAAGGTATCGCAAGGAAGCAAGCAGTGGCAGAGGTGCAATATGATTACGCGTGATTTTCTGATGAAGGCCGACTGTAAAACGGCCTTTGGTGATATTGAAGAGTCGCTGCTCTGGTCGGCTGAACAGCGTGCAGCGTCGCTGGCGGCAACGCTGGCGTGCCGTCCGGACGCCGGTCCCGTGTGGCTCTTTGGTTATGGTTCGTTGATGTGGAACCCGGCGCTGGACTATCAAGAGTCCGCCACCGGGACGCTGCCGGGCTGGCATCGCGCATTCTGTTTGCGCCTGACCGCCGGACGCGGCAGTGCCTGTCAGCCAGGCCGGATGCTTGCCCTGAAAGAGGGCGGACGCACCACGGGGGTGGCCTATCGCCTGCCGGATGCGACGCTGGAAGAGGAGCTGGCCCTGCTGTGGAAGCGTGAAATGATCACCGGCTGCTATATGCCGAGCTGGTGCAAGCTGGATCTCGATGACGGACGCACCGTCAACGCGCTGGTCTTTATTATGGATCCGCGCCATCCGCTGTTTGAAGCCGATACGCGCACGCAGGTGATTGCGCCGCTGATCGCCGCCGCCAGCGGACCGCTTGGCACCAATGCCCAGTACCTGTTCTCACTCGATCAGGAGCTGACGCGCCTCGGTATGCAGGATGATTGTCTGAATGAGCTGGTGTCGAAAGTGCGGGCTTTACTGGAAAGTAGCCTGCCCGAAACTCAACTGCGCGCGGGCTTTGCCTGAAAAAATGCCCGGTGGCCTTGCGGCGCACCGGGCGAGTATTGTTACGCGGCGACGAAGCTAATCGAATGCTCGAGCGACTGACTGTGGCTGTCGATCAGCACTTCCCAGGTGCCGGTATACGGCACCGTGAGCCACGCGTTGTCCCGATCCTCAACGCTTAAAATATCCGCCTGCGTTTTGCGCGGCGCTTTGTGGTTCATCAGATGAATATGACAACGCTCTGAGCAACGCACCACCACCGTATCCCCGCCAAACAATTTCAAACTTGCTTTCACCAGTGCCATTTTTTACCCCGTTTCTGGAAACAACGCTCTCCTTGCGGCTAATCCTGAGCGTGATGTTGTTCACAATTCACTCATGACATAACACCAAAGGGGAAGGCAGCCGATGCTGATTTTGATCAAAAAATGTCATAACCCTTAAACAAAAATGACAATATGCCTGAAAGCTTTCAGCTGACGCCGCATTACACGGCTT
The DNA here is from genome assembly GCF_051656365.1 of Silvania sp. Classification (NCBI taxonomy): domain Bacteria; kingdom Pseudomonadati; phylum Pseudomonadota; class Gammaproteobacteria; order Enterobacterales; family Enterobacteriaceae; genus Silvania; species Silvania sp. The sequence goes on from NZ_JBOGBT010000104.1 coordinate 26,479, forward strand.
TCAGGCAGTGGATTGATATTAAATGCGGAAATGTCCGGCGGTTTCAGCGAGCTCGCCCGCCTGACCCTGCAGGGCGCTGGCCGCCGCGGCCGATTGCACCACCAGCTCGGCGTTCTGCTGCACCATACCGTCGAGGTGCGTCACCGCCCGGTTAATCTCCTGAATGCCTTTCATCTGCTCGCTGGTGGCGACGGTAATTTCCCGCATGATCCCCGACATGCTGCCGATGCTGGTGACGATCTCATCCATGCTCTGTCCGGCCAGATGGACGTAGCGTGAACCGGTCGCCACGCTGTTGGTGGTGGAATCAATCAGGGTTTTAATCTCTTTGGCCGCCTGGGCGCTGCGGCTGGCGAGATTACGCACCTCACCGGCTACCACCGCAAAGCCGCGACCCTGTTCGCCCGCGCGCGCCGCTTCTACCGAGGCGTTCAGCGCCAGGATATTGGTCTGGAAGGCAATACCGTCAATCACGCTGGTGATGTCGCCAATCTGGGTAGACGCCGCTTCGATGGCCTGCATCGTTGAGATCGCCTGGGATACCACGCTGCCACCGCGTGAGGCGGCTTCAGAGGCTTTCTCGGCCTGGCTGTTAGCCACCGCCGCCGATTCGGTCGACTGGGCGACCGAGGCGGTGATCTGCTCTACGGCGCTGGCGGTTTCGCGCAGGCTGGAGGCGGCCTGTTCGGTACGACCGGAGAGATCCCGGTTACCGGCGGCAATCTCCTGGGCGGCATTTTTCACCGAGGCGCTGGCGTCGCGCAGCTGCACCATCACTACCGACAGCTTGTCGCTGAAGGCGTTAAACGCATGGGCGATCTGCGCCACCTCGTCGTCGCCTTTTTCCGGCAGACGCTGGGAGAGATCGTTGGTGCCATTGGCAATGGCGTGCATTGCGTCGCGGATCTCCGACAGCCTTTTTAGCAGGCGGGCAATCACAAAGTGGACCACCGCCCCGCTAAGCAGGACCAGGATGGCCAGCGACAGCCCCGAGGCCTTCACCAGGGTGCGCATCCCCGCGGTAGCATCCGCGCTGTCGAGGGCGACTATCAGCTGCCACTGGGTACCGGCAATCGGCGCGGCGGCGAAGGTTTTTGTCACCCCGTTAAACTGACCCACCACGCTGTCGCCGCGTTTCAGGGCATTCAGATCCACGTCGCTGATGACGTCGTTAAATCGCTTCAGCGTCAGGGCCGGATCGTTGGCAGCAATCACCGTGCCGTCGCTGTCGATCAGCAGACCGCTGCTGGCCGGCGTCGGGTGGATGCCCTGCACGTTGGCGATCACGCTATCCATTGCCACATCACCAGCCAGCACCGCTTTCAGTTCGCCGTTCTCTATCACCGGTACGGCAAAGGTGACCACCAGTTTTTTGGTGCCGGTATCGACATACGGGGCGGTGACCACCGGGCGACCTTCTTTGGCGGCCTGCTGATACCAAGGGCGTATGGTAGGATCGTAATCGTCAGGCACCCCGGCAGGCTCAGAGAATTTTGCCGTTTTGCTGGCATAGCCAACGTAGACGTTAATAAACCCGCCCGCCTGCGCCAGCTGTTTAAACATCGGCACCGGATCGTCGCTCAGGGCCACGCTCTGCAGGGAGTTGATCACCATCATCTTGCTGTTGACCCAGTCGCCGATCGCCAGACTGTGGCTGGCGCGGGTGCTGGCCAGCATATCGCGCTGCGACTGCTGGTTGTCCTCGCGCGTTACCTGGAAATTAATGACGGTATTAAGAAGAAGGGCGACGACCAGACAACCGACTGTCGCCGCGATAATACGAGCGCGAATTGACCTGAACATAGAGAAATACCTGCTGAGTGAGAATACAAAGCCTATCGGCAATGAGCAGGTAAACTTGATGCTGGAACCGCGGTCATAAGCAAAAAATATATTCTTTTGGAAATTATTAAAATGTTAATAATTTATCGGCAGCCAACGTCCACTGCGCCAGCTCGACCAAAGTGCCGATCTCAACCCCGTCAATCAGCGGCAGGGCGCTGATCCCACGCCCGTCGGTGCAGGTCTTGCACAGCTTCACCGGCACATCCTGTGCGGTCAGGATCTCCAGCATCTGCTGAATGTTATACCCCTCGGCCGGTTTCTGCCCGCGCAGCCCGGCGGTCACCGCATCTGACATTAAAAACAGGCGTAAATCCAGCGCGTCTTCCTGTTCGCGCAGGGCGATGGCCAGCCGCAGGCTGTTAAATAACGACTCGCTGCCGTAGGCCGCGCCGTTGGCGACAATCACGATCTTCTGCATTTTGACTCCTGATAGTTTAAAAGGCATGAATATTGCTTATCTCTTTAACACACTGACCCGGGAGAGTAAGCATGACGATAATCACTGGCCGTCTACCCGGCGCCACTGAATGGTTCCAGCACGCCAGACTGATGCGCAAACAGCAGCTGTGCAAACTGGCGCAGCTCGGCACGCTGGTGAGCCGGATTAGCCACCTGGCGCATATGCTCCAGTGCGAGCGCGGGGCATCGAATATCTGGCTCTGCTCGCAGGGTACGCTGTATGCCCTGGAGTGCAAGGCCAGCCGTGCGCTGGTCGACGATCAGCGCACGGCGCTGCACCATGCGCTGGGTACGCCGCTGATGGCCAGCAGCACCCTGTGCGAACGCGTCGCCAGCGCCCTGCAAAGCCTGGAGCAACTGCCTCAGCTTCGCGAGGCCATCACCGCCTGCTCGCTGCCCGCCGCCACGGCGATGGAACACTACAGCCGCGCCCTGCGCAATCTGCTCAGTATCGTGCCGCAGCTCAATGACAGCATTGACGATCCGCAAATCGCAGGCAGATTTGTTGCGCTCTACAGCCTGATGCAGGGCAAAGAGCTGGTGGGGCAGGAGCGGGCACTGGGGGCGATCGGCTTTACCCAGGGCTTTTTCAGCGATGAGATGCGCCAGACCCTGGTGGACCGGATCGACGGGCAGCAGGCTTGCTTCGATGTTTTCCTCTCTCTGGCGCCGGTTGCGCTGCACGAGCACTTTACACTCAGCGTGCCGGGTGCCGAGACCGAACAGCTGCGGCGGCAGGCCTGCACCCGCCAGCCCGCGGCGGATAAGGGCGTGCTGGCCCTGCACTGGTTCTCGTTGCAAACCGCGCGGCTGGAACAGCTGCGCACCCTCGAAGAGTTGCAGATCGCCGACCTGATGCTGGCGGTCGACGCGCTGATCGCCCGGGCTGACGACTACCCGGCAGAAGAGCCGCTGGCGGATGAACCCCTGGCGCTGTATCCGCAAAAGCCGCTCCTGCCGCTGGTGCGCCAGCAGGCGCGCGAGATTGAACAACTCTCCCGTCAGCTGGCGTCGATGCGCGACACGCTGGAGGAGCGCAAGGTGATCGATAAAGCCAAAAGCGTACTCATGACCCATCAGCAGATGAGCGAGGAGCAGGCCTGGTGCCAGCTGCGCAAAATGGCGATGGATAAAAATCAAAGGATGGTGGATATCGCCCGGGCGCTGCTGACGGTGAAGGCGCTGTGGCAGGAGACCTCCAAAGGCTAGTTGCACTGCGGACGGGCAACGCCTGCATGATTCAGGTGCGTTTTACCTGCCCGCAGGCAGAAAAAGCCCGTCGGGAAAGGATTTAAAAGCTGGCATCATCTTTGCAATAGTTAATTAACAATGTTAGACGGCGCGCCAACGGCGGTGCGTCAGTCTTCAGGATAAAGGCGTCCTGCAGTGCTTCGGCACTGCCGGGCGCTTTTTTTTGGCATTTTTTCGGGAGTGAGCATGGTGGAATGGACAAGACGGCGTTTCTTACAGGCCAGCGCGCTGGCGGGCGGGGCAATGATGTTGCCGGGCCTGATGCAGACCGCGTGGGCCGCAGGCTCCGATAAGCCGGAGCTCGATACCGTGCGCGTCGGCTTTATCCCGCTGACCGACTGCGCGCCGCTGGCGATCGCGGCTTATAAAGGGTTCGATAAAAAATACGGCTTTACCCTGGTGCCGACCAAAGAGGCCAGCTGGGCCGCCGTCCGCGACAAGCTGGTGGCCGGAGAACTCGACGCTGCACACATTCTTTACGGCCTGCTGTACGGCCTGGAGCTGGGGATCGCCGGGAAGCCTAAACAGATGGCGAACCTGATGACCCTCAACCAGAACGGGCAGGCGATCACCCTCTCGAGCGAGCTGGCGCAGCAGGGCGTGCGCGACGTCGAGGGGCTGAAAAAGCTGATTGGACAGCAGGCACCGGGCAGCTACACCTTCGCCCATACCTTCCCGACCGGCACCCACGCCATGTGGCTCTACTACTGGCTGGCGAGTGCGGGCATCAATCCATTCGACGACGTGCGCACCGTGGTGGTGCCGCCGCCGCAGATGGTGATGAACATGCGCATCGGCAACATGGTTGGCTTTTGCGTCGGCGAGCCGTGGAACGCCCGGGCCATCAACGACCGGATCGGCTTTACCGCTGCCACCTCCCAGTCGGTATGGCCAGAGCACCCGGAAAAAATCCTCGGTACCCGCCAGGAGTGGGTCGAGAGTCACCCGAACACCGCCCGGGCGCTGGTCAGCGCCCTGCTGGAGGCGCAGCGCTGGATCGATGCCTCGCCGCAGAACAAGCAGGAGACCGCCCAACTGCTGGCGCGTCGCGCCTGGCTCAACACCAAAGAGCAGTACCTCACCGGGCGCATGCTGGGGGAGTACGACAACGGCGTCGGACAGCGCTGGCAGGATGCCAACCCGATTCGCTTCTTCGGCGAGGGGGCGGTCAGCTACCCGTGGCACTCCGACGGCATGTGGTTCTTAACCCAGTTCCGCCGCTGGGGGCTGCTGAAAACCGACCCGGACTACGCCGCCATCGCCAAACGCATTAACCGCACCGATATCTGGCAGGATGCCGCTACCGCGGTGGGAGGGATTTCAACACCTTCGTCACCGCTTCGCAGCAGCCGGCTGATGGACGGCACCGTCTGGAACGGGACCGATCCGAAAGCGTACGCCAACAGTTTTGCCATTCACCGTACAGGGGCCTGATATGAAAAAAGTAAACACCAAAGCGGCACCCGCCGCGCCGGTCAGCGGTGAAGTCATCACCCTGCCGCCGGTTCAGGTACGCCGTCGCGCACCGGCCTTCGCCCGGCAGATTAATGCCCTGCTGCAGCGGCTGATCCCGGCAGTGCTCGGTCTGGGGCTGCTGGTGCTAGCCTGGCAGCTGGCCGCGCTGAACAGCAAAGGCTTTCCGACGCCGCTCAGCACCCTGGATTCGGCCATGACGCTGTTTGCCGATCCCTTCTACCGTGACGGGCCAAACGACATGGGGGTGGGCTGGAACGTGCTGGCTTCCCTGCAGCGCGTGGCCATCGGTTTTGGTCTGGCGGCGCTGGTCGGGATTCCGCTGGGGTTCCTGATAGGCCGTTTCACCTTTCTGGCCCGCATGTTTAACCCGCTGATTGCGCTCCTGCGTCCGGTCAGCCCGCTGGCCTGGCTGCCGATTGGCCTGCTGCTGTTTCAGAAAGCAGAACCCGCCTCCAGCTGGACCATTTTTATCTGCTCGATCTGGCCGATGGTGATTAACACTGCCGAAGGGGTACGCCGCATTCCGGAAGATTACCTCAACGTGGCGCGGGTATTGCAGCTCTCAGAGTGGACGGTGATGCGCCGCATTCTGTTCCCGGCGGTGCTGCCTGCGGTCCTGACCGGGGTACGTCTCTCCATCGGCATCGCCTGGCTGGTGATTGTCGCGGCAGAGATGCTCACCGGGGGGCTGGGGATCGGCTTCTGGATCTGGAACGAGTGGAACAACCTCAACGTTGAAAACATTCTTATCGCCATCGTCATTATCGGCGTGGTCGGTTTACTGCTGGAGCAGGGGCTGATGCTGATCGCCCGTCGTTTCAGCTGGCAGGAAAAATAAGGAGCGCACATGAAACCATTAATTCAGGTCCAGGCCGTCAGCCAACGTTTTTCCACCGCCAGCGGCGAGTTTCTGGCGCTGCAGAACGTCTCATTTGATATTCACGAAGGGGAGACCGTCAGCCTGATTGGTCACTCCGGCTGCGGCAAGTCAACGCTGCTGAACCTGATCGCGGGCATCACCTTGCCTACCGAGGGCGGGTTGCTCTGTGACAACCGCGAAATTGCCGGGCCAGGCCCGGAGCGGGCGGTGGTATTCCAGAACCACTCCCTGCTGCCGTGGCTGACCTGCTTCGACAACGTGGCGCTGGCGGTGGATCAGGTGTTCCGCCGCAGCATGAGCAAAGCGGAACGCCGGGAGTGGATCGAGCACAACCTCGACCGGGTGCAGATGGGGCACGCCATCCACAAACGCCCCGGCGAGATTTCCGGCGGCATGAAGCAGCGTGTCGGCATTGCCCGCGCGCTGGCGATGAAGCCAAAAGTGCTGCTGATGGACGAGCCCTTTGGTGCCCTCGACGCCCTGACCCGCGCCCATCTGCAGGATTCGGTGATGAAAATCCAGCAGGAGCTGAATACCACCATCGTGCTGATCACCCACGACGTGGACGAAGCGGTGCTGCTCTCGGATCGGGTGCTGATGATGACCAACGGCCCGGCGGCGACGGTCGGTGAGATATTGCGCGTCGATCTGCCGCGCCCGCGCAACCGGGTGCAGCTGGCGGAAGACAGCCGCTATCACCATATGCGTCAGCAGATCCTGCATTTCCTCTACGAAAAACAG
>NZ_JBOGBT010000105.1:0-58684 GCF_051656365.1 Silvania sp.
ACCATCACCAAATGGACCCCGCGGCGCAAGCGCGGTTCCTACCTGGGCATGTGGAACATCTCCCACAACCTCGGCGGTGCGGGTGCGGCTGGCGTGGCGTTGTTCGGGGCCAATGTCCTGTTCGACGGTCACGTGATCGGCATGTTTATCTTCCCGTCGATCATCGCCCTGGTGGTCGGTTTTATCGGTCTGCGCTACGGCAGCGACTCCCCGGAATCGTACGGCCTCGGCAAAGCGGAAGAGCTGTTTGACGAAGAGATCAGCGAAGAGGACAAAGAGACCGAAGAGAACGACATGACCAAATGGCAGATCTTCGTCGAGTACGTGCTGAAGAATAAGGTCATCTGGCTGCTGTGCTTCTCCAACATCTTCCTGTACGTGGTGCGCATTGGTATCGATCAGTGGTCTACCGTCTACGCCTTCCAGGAGCTGAAGCTCTCTAAAGAGGTGGCGATCCAGGGCTTTACCCTGTTTGAAGTGGGCGCCCTGGTCGGCACCTTGCTGTGGGGCTGGCTGTCGGATCTGGCCAACGGTCGCCGGGCACTGGTGGCCTGCGTGGCGCTGGCATTGATTATCGCCACCCTCGGCGTTTACCAGCATGCCAGCAACCAGTATGTCTACCTGGCCTCGCTGTTTGCGCTCGGCTTCCTGGTGTTTGGCCCGCAATTACTGATTGGCGTAGCCGCCGTTGGCTTCGTGCCGAAAAAAGCGATCGGCGCTGCCGATGGAATTAAAGGCACCTTCGCTTATCTGATCGGCGACAGCTTCGCCAAGCTGGGACTGGGGATGATTGCCGACGGCACGCCGATCTTTGGCCTCACCGGCTGGGCGGGCACCTTTGCCGCGCTGGACGCCGCCGCCATCGCCTGTATCTGCCTGATGGCGATGGTCGCAGTGCTCGAAGAGCGCAAAATCCGTCGCGAAAAACGCCTGCGTCAGTTACACGCTGCCTGAGTGCACAGGTGACGTTTTGCCCGGCCTCGCGCCGGGCTTTTTTATGCCCGCCGCTACGCGCGTCCGGCTATCTTTTTTCCTGGCGCTGTTCCACTGTTTATCCGTTCATTAATACGGCGTTGTCTGCTGTTGATGCGTAGCATTTCCCGATATCATGCTCGGCTAACCGTAAGGAGAGTTCATGGTCTGGATAATGCTGGCTACGCTTGCCGTGGTGTTTGTGGTGGGCTTTCGCGTCATGACGTCGGGGCCCCGGCGCGCCATTCGTCGTCTGAGCGAGCGTCTGGGGATCACCCCGGTTCCCGTGGAATCGATGATCGACCAGTTTGGCAAAAGCGCCGGCAACGAGTTTATCCGCTACCTTGAACGCCCGGACGAGTCCCATCTGCAAAACGCCGCACAGGTGCTGTTGATCTGGCAGGTGTGCATTGTCGACAGCAGTGAAAATAACCTGCTGAGCTGGTATCGCCTGCTGCGCAAGGCGCGGCTGGCCGCGCCAATTACCGATGCCCAGATCCGTATGACGCTCGGCTTTATGCGCGATATGGAGCCGGATCCGTATGAGCTTAACGCCTTCCAGCTGCGCTATAACCAGCTGTTCCTGCCGGAAGAGGGTGTTTTCTACCTGCACTGATTCTCGTCGGCGGGCGAAGTGAACAATAGTTGTCAAAACGTTAAATGGATCACATTTAAGATGTTAAACTGCGCGGCTTTCCGCTCATTTTATCTTCAGGTGATTCATGACAGAACAGATCCACTCCGCCCCTTCGCCCCATGCCAAAGCGGTGTCGCGCCCTAACTGGTCGGCGGTTTTTTCCGTGGCGTTTTGCGTCGCCTGCCTGATTACCGTGGAGTTTTTACCGGTCAGCCTGCTGACGCCGATGGCGCAGGATCTGGGTATTTCCGAAGGGTTAGCGGGCCAGTCGGTGACCGTCACCGCCTTTGTCGCCATGTTTGCCAGCCTGTTTATCACCCAGGTGATTGGCACCACCGATCGCCGTAAAGTGGTGATCCTCTTTTCTGTGCTGCTGACCCTCTCCTGCCTGCTGGTCTCTTTTGCCGATAGCTTTGCGCTACTGCTGCTGGGTCGCGCCTGTCTGGGACTGGGGCTTGGCGGATTCTGGGCGATGTCGGCGTCACTCACCATGCGGCTGGTGCCGGCGCGCACGGTGCCGAAAGCGCTGTCGGTGATTTTTGGTGCCGTCTCCATTGCGCTGGTGATCGCTGCGCCGCTGGGCAGCTTCCTCGGCGGCATTATCGGCTGGCGTAACGTCTTTAACGGCGCCGCGGTGATGGGCTTGCTGTGTATTCTGTGGGTGTGGAAAGCGCTGCCGTCGCTGCCGGGCGAAGCCGCGCATCACAAGCAGAACATGTTCAGCCTGTTGAAGCGCCCTGGCGTGCTGGCGGGGATGAGCGCCATCTTTATGGCCTTTGCCGGGCAGTTTGCCTTCTTTACCTACATCCGCCCGGTGTTTACGAACCTGGCCGGGTTTGACGTTGATGGTCTGACGCTGGTGCTTTTAAGCTTCGGTATCGCCAGCTTTGTGGGTACTTCGCTGTCGGCGCAGTTCCTGAAACGCTCCCTGAAGCTCGCCCTCGCGGGTGCGCCACTGGTGCTGGCCATCAGCGCCGTGGTGCTGATCCTGTGGGGCAGCGACAAGTGGGTGGCGTCGGCGGTTGCGATTATCTGGGGCTTTGCTTTTGCGCTGATCCCGGTGGGCTGGTCGACGTGGATCACCCGCTCGTTGGCCGATCAGGCGGAAAAAGCCGGTTCCATTCAGGTAGCGGTGATCCAGCTGGCGAACACCTGCGGGGCGGCGGTTGGCGGCATTGCGCTTGACCATCTGGGACTGACGTCACCGCTGGTGATTTCCGGCACGCTGATGCTGATCACCGCGCTGCTGGTGGCGGGGAAAGTGAAGGCGCAGTAAGTAAATTCCCCCCTCACCCTAACCCTCTCCCCACAGGGGAGAGGGGACTGCCCGGTGCCGTCTTTTCCCCCTCGCCCCTATGGGGAGAGGGCCGGGGTGAGGGGCAATGGCTACGCGGATTTCTGTACGCGTCTGCGTGAATCCATCGAAATCAGCACCACCGATGACACAATCAGCAGCGTGCCCAGCCAGTCAGGCAGGGTAAACGCCACCCCCAGCAACATCACCGACAGCAGGGCGCTACTCAGCGGCTCGGCACAGCTCAGAATGCTCGCTTTCGGGCCACCAATCATCTGCGCACCTTTCAGATACAGACTGAAGGTCACCGCCGTACCGATCACCACCAGGTAGAAGAATGCCAGCAGCAGGCTGCCATCAATCACAAAAGTGGTGTCGCGTCCGGCATAGAAGGGGGTCAGCATTAATCCAGCCAGCAGCATACTCCAGCCGACAATCGGCAGCGTGCCGTAGCGGGCAATCAGCGTAGACGGATAGGTGGTATAAAACGCGGCGGCGAAGGCGGAGGCGATGCCCCAGCAGAGCGCGGCAGGGGAGATGGTCAGCGAGGTCGGATCCCCGTGGGTCACCAGTAAAAAGGTGCCGATAAGCGAAGTCATGATCGCCGCCAGCACAAACATGCCCGGGCGCTTTTTACGCGCCAGCGCGAACCACGCCACGATAATGGTCGGCGACAGGAACTGCAGCACGGTGGCGGTGGCGGCGTTGGATTTTTCGATGGTGACCAGGAAGGTCAATTGGACGATAAGCGCCCCGAACAGGGAAAAAATCAGCAGGCTGATGGCGTCTTTACGATTTTTGATGACCGAGAAAATCTTGTCGCCGTGCACAAACGACAACGTCAGCAGGATCACCCCGGCAAACAGCAGACGAACCATGGTGAGGTAAGGCGAGGAAATATGACTTTTCTCCATGATGTACTGCGCGCAAACCCCTGAACTTCCCCATAAAATGGCGGCGACCAGGACATTCAGCATCCCTCTTTTTGTGGCACCCATGTTCTCCCCTGCGATGTGTTGGTTGTGATTCGGCCAACAGAATAGCATGGGATCTTGCCAGGTAGGGTGGTGGGATAGGTGCGGCCTGATGCCCTCACCCCGACCCTCTCCCACAGGGAGAGGGCGCAAACATTAAAAACGACAACGGACGTTGCCGTTTTGCTTTTACTTTAGAACCAGGCTTCCCACATGGCGCCGACGTTGAAGTCGTCCAGCGTCTCATCCTTGGTGTTGTTCACGCGGGCGGTGCGTTCGTTATCCACCTTACCGCCGGTGACGTAGAAGCGCAGCATCGGACGGAATTCCGGGCCCATGGCGATAGACATGTTCTGCGACAGGGTCAGCTTCCAGCCTTTGTTATCGCCGCCGTTGTCGTAATCAACGTGCTGCCAGCCCGCTTCCAGCCAGGTGGAGTGAACGTCGTTCCACCAGTGCATTGGACGGACGATCGCATTGTAGTTTTTGCGGTTGTCGGTTTTGTCACGGCTGTTATCGAAGTCGTGGAAGGCCAGAATGTACTCCACCTGCGTTGCCTGGGTGAATTTATGCAGCCCTTCGAAGCTGGCGTACACCGTGGTCAGATCCTCGGTTTTATTGAATACGCTGTTGTCTGAGTTATCCGAGTAACGGGCGATCACTTTGTTTACGCCGCTGTCGTTGGTGTGGCTCAGCACCGCGCCGCCCTGCCAGGCGTTCATGCGCGCGTCGGTGTCGATGGCTTTCGAGTCAAAGCCGTAGTTAGCGTAGATTTCCACATCCACCGGGCCGAGCTTCATGCCGTGGATTTTGGAGGTTGCCGCGTAGTTGCCTTTGTCGCCGGTGCCGGAGCCGCCGGTACAGGTGATGCGCGATGGGTTGGCTTCGTCATTCATGACCTGCGGGCTACAGGATTCGACCGCAGCCACGGTGGCGACGTCAAACTGTACGCCGCCGATGTCGAAGTTCTTCACCCCGGCACCCTGGCCGTCGTGGTTCATCCAGAAGTAGTCGTTGATGCCCTGTTGCGGACGCTGGTGGAAGTCACGACCGGCCCACAGATAGGCGTTCGGATTGGACTCCAGCACGTTCGTCACGCCCGCGTAGGCTTTTTTCAGGTTAACTTCGTCGCCCCAGTGGTCGATCATCACGTTGACGTCCCAGATGGCACCGTTTTCGCTCCTGAACGCTTTGGAGAGCTGGAACTCACCGCCGTTGCCTTCGTTACCGAGACGACCAATCGCCGAGGCGCCGTTGTAGGAACCGTCCACGGCTACGTATTTCTGATCGGCAGCCTGGAAGTGCGCGCCGTAGCGGGCGTAACCGGTAAATTTAATCCCGAACGGGATCGCCATATCCGGCGATTGCGCGGCGCTTTGCGGCTCGTTGAGGACATCGGCTTTTTTCGCTACTGCAGCATCCATTTTGGCCTGACGATCGGTCAGGGCTTTGTCCACCGCTTTGGCCACAATGGCGTCGATTTGCTCCTGAGTAAACTCCTGTGCGAGGACAGAAACTGGGCAAAGCGCGGCGAGAACCGCCATTGTTAATGGAAGTTTTTTTATCATGTTCATGGTTATCTCAATATAGTTTAATTTTATTCAGACAATAACCATCCCATTTCGGTTGGACATTAATTGTCGCTATCACCAAAAGAAGGGGGGTTTATATTTTATAGGTACAGAGGCGTTACGCTATTATCGTGACAATATCTCCATTACTGATATTCAATTAATTAGCGCTGGTATAAATGAATAATCTCTTCGGATAATTCACGGGCCAGCAGCGAGTTCATTAAATGATCCTGGGCATGTACCATAATTAACGTCATCGGCTGGCGGGCTTCGCCTGCGTCCTGTTCGATGAGTTTGGTCTGCATATGGTGTGCCTGGCGCGAGTAACCATCGGCTTCGCGCAGCAGGCTTTTCGCTTCGTCAAAGTTGCCCTGCCGCGCAGCATGCAGTGCTTCAAAGCACAGGCTGCGCGACTGACCAGCATTGACGATGATTTCCATTACCGCTTCTTCTAAGGCAATCATCATCTTTTCTCTATTTATCGAAACTATTATTCAGAGAGGTGGCGGCAAACCACTCTCCACTCTTTTTAATGGTACGCTGCTGCGTGGTAATATCCAGCTGGACAAAACCGTAGCGGTTTTTATAGCCATTGCACCACGACCAGTTATCAATAAATGTCCACATATGGTAGCCAAGACAGTTACAGCCTTCGCTAATACCTTTGTGCAGCCATTTAAGGTGTTCGGAAATAAACTCGATGCGGTATTGATCGTTAATTTGACCGTCTTCAATAAAACGCTGCTCGTTTTCGACGCCCATGCCGTTCTCAGAAATAAAGCAGCGTGGGTTGCCGTAATTATCGCGCAGATTAACGAGAATATCGTAAATACCCGGCTCGTAAATTTCCCAGCCGCGGTACGGGTTCATTTTACGGCCCGGCATCTCGTAGCTGTCGAAGAACCATTCCGGCATAAACGGCGCCAGCGGATTCACGGCAGATTCACGTGCCTTCACCCGACGCGGCTGATAGTAGTTCACCCCCAGCAGGTCGATTTTGCCGTCGGCAATCAGCGCGCTGTCTTCGGGCCGACAGGCAGGCAGCTGATCGTGTGCTTTCAGCAGCGCCACCAGATCCGCCGGATATTCACCGCTCAGCACCGGGTCGAGGAAGCTGCGGTTAAACAGCAGGTCGGCATGGTGCGCGGCTTTCACATCCGCCGGATTCTGCGAACGCGGATACGACGGGGTCAGGTTCAGCACGATGCCAATCTCACCGGCAAAATGCCCGGTGCGGAAGGCGCGAACCGCCTGCGAATGTGCCAGCACGGTGTGATATGCCACGGTGGTTGCACGACGGAAATCGACCACGTTCGGGTAGTGGAAGTCGTACAGATACCCGCCCTCTACCGGCACAATCGGCTCGTTAAAGGTAAACCAGTGCATTACCCGATCGCCAAACAGCTCAAAACAGGTTTCGGCATAGCGGGCATAGGCTGCCACCACGTCCCGGTTTTCCCAGCCGCCAATCTCCTGCATCGCCATCGGCATGTCGAAGTGGAACAGGGTCATAAACGGCGTCACGCCCTGGGCCAGCAGTTCGTCGATCACCTGATTGTAAAATGCGACCGCTTCCGGATTCACTTCACCGATACCGTCAGGGATCAGGCGCGACCAGCTTATCGAGGTGCGAAAGCTATTGTGGTTCAGCTGCTTTAACAGCTGAATGTCCGCTTTCCAGTTCTGATAGAACGTGGATGTATTCTGCGGCCCCACCCCATTGTGAAAGCGATTCGGTTGCTGGGCGAACCAGTGGTCCCAGGTGGTTAATCCTTTGCCATTGCCCTGGCTTTCCCCTTCGGTTTGCAATGCGGAAGCCGCGCTACCCCACCAGAAGTTCTCGGGAAATGCATATTTCATAAAACGTCCTCTTTGACTTAGTTACCGACGGTTTCAGCGGCACCTACGGTTGCCTGCGCTTTTTGCTCTTCGTTTTTCATCAAAGAACGTTCATAAGCACGCAGGAACGGTAAATACATCAGCGCCGACATCGCCATACAAATGAAGCACATCACTACCGGACTCAGGGCCCAGTTTGCCGCCCAGGAGGCGCCAATCGGTGCCGGGGTGGTCCACGGCGTCAGTGACACAACCTGTGCCAGCCAGCCGAGTTTGGTCGCGCCATACGCCAGGCAGGCGTTGATCATCGGTACGAACACGAACGGGATAAACAGCATCGGGTTCATGATGATCGGTGCGCCGAACAGAATCGGTTCGTTGATATTAAAGAAGCTTGGCACAACGCCCATTTTGCCGATGGTGCGCAGGTGCGTTACGCGGCTGCGCAGCAGCAGGAAGGCCAGCGGCAGCGTTGAGCCCACCCCGCCAATCAGCAGGTAGTGATCCCAGAAGCCTTGCAGATACACGTGCGGCAGGGCAGCACCGGCAGCCAGTGCTGCCTGGTTAGCGGACAGGTTCGCCATCCAGAACGGGTTCATGATGCCTGTGACGATCAGCGCGCCGTGGATCCCGGCAAACCAGAAAATCTGGCACAGCAGGACGGAGAGCAGAATCGCTGGCAGGGAGTCAGACGCCGACACCAGCGGCTCCAGCAGGTGCATAATCGCCTGCGGGATGATCATCCCGGTCTGTGCTTCGATAAACAGGTTCAGCGGGTGCAGAGTACCGATCACCACAACCACCGGGATCAGGATTTCAAACGAACGCGCCACGCCGGTTGGCACTTCTTTCGGCAGACGAATGGTGACTTTCTTCTCTTTCAGCCAGGCATACACGCGGGTGGCGTAGATAGAGGTGATAAGCGCGGTGAAAATGCCCTGGCCCGACAGATACTGGGTGGAGATTTTGCCGTCGGCATAAGGTGCCGCCACCAGCAGGAACGCCATAAAGGCCAGCAGACCGGACATCACCGGGTCGAGATTAAACTGACGACCCAGGCTGGCGCCAATCCCTACCGAGATAAAGAAGGTCATCACCCCCATGCTGAGGTTGAACGGCAGCATCAGCTGTTCGCGATAGGTCTCGGAGAAATCGAGCCAGCCGCGGGCAAAGCTGTTGGTGGTGTCCGCTGAGAACGGCGGGAAGATAAACACCAGCATAAACGAGCCGATGATCATAAACGGCAGCGCGGCGGTAAAGCCGTCGCGGATAGCAATCACGTACTTTTGCTGGCCCAGCTTGCCCGCCAGTGGCGCAATGGACTGCTCAATGACGGCAACCATAGATTGATATAACGAACTCATGAGAACACCTTTTAGTGTGCCGCTTCAATGAGCGACAGAGCATAGTCCAGCACTTTATCACCACGCTGCATACCGTAATCCATCATATCAATGGCTTGTACCGGCACACCTTGCGTAGCAGCCTTGTCTGAGAGCGTTTTTAACATGTATTTGACTTGCGGTCCGAGAAGCACGACCTGGTATTGCGGAAACTGCGTATCAAATTCGGACACGCCATAGGCATCAATTTTGACCGGTAACCCGCGTTCTTCTGCGACTTCGACCATTTTCCGCACCAGCAAACTGGTGGACATCCCGGCAGAGCAGCACAGCATAATCTTGAACATCGACATCCCATCCTCAAAATGTAAACAGTTATTGCGGAGATGATTGGATAACATATGGAAACCGGTTTCCATTGATATAGGACAGAAGTGTGACACCCATCAAGATCCATTGCTTATGGGGGTTGGATATCGGATTTCGGTCACGATTTTTGGCGGTTTTTACATCAAATGGATGGAAACGGAAAATCGGTTTCCATGGAAAACGGAAACAGCTATACTCCTGAGTGGCTATAATATGGCCGGTGCGGGATTAGGAATTACAGGTGCCTGGTGCGACCTGTCAGAGGATAAAGATGTCTACAATCAACGATGTATCACGTCTGGCCGGGGTGTCCAAAGCCACGGTATCACGGGTGTTGAGTGGGTCGCGCGGCGTGAAGGAAGCCAGTCGCCTTGCGGTACTGAAAGCAGTCGATGAGCTCAACTATCGGCCGAATGTCATTGCCCAGTCGCTGCTGAGCCAGTCCACCGGCTGTATCGGTGTGATTTGTGCGCAGGACAATATTAACCAGACTACCGGCTATCTGTACGCGCTGGAAAAACACCTCAGCCAGCACCAGAAGCACCTGCTGCTTCGCTTCGCCAACACCAAAGCAGAAGTCATGAATGCGCTGGATGAACTCTCCTGCGGGTTGTGCGATGACATTCTGATTATTGGCGCGCGCTTTCCGCTGCAGATCGAGCAGGAGAACGTCATCCTGGTGGACTGCATGGAGTCAGATAACGTCAACAGCATCCAGTTTGACCATGCGTTTGCCGCAGAAACCGCCTGCACTTTTTTAGCCAGCCAGGGGCGACGTCAGATTGCCCTCATCCAGCCTCAGGGCAGCGGATTCGCTGACCAGGTGCTGCTGGGTTACAAACATGCGCTGGAAAAAAACTTTCTGCCGTTTAATCGCAATCTGGTGTTTATGGAAGCCACCTCATCGTCAGTGGCATTACAGGAACTGCTGCATAACGCCAGTACGCTGAATTTCAATGCGCTGCTGGTGGCCGACGAGCAGGAAGCGCAGCGGGTGATCCCGCAGCTGCAGGCGTTCAATAAATCGGTGCCGGGCGACATCATGGTGTTCAGCCTTGCCGGCTCCCTGCATCTGCCGGGGATCCCGACCATTCCGGCGATTGAATACTCCATGGATGCGATGGCTGCACGGATCGTCAGCTGGCTGGATGAAAAAACGCAGATGCTGGGGTCATATGTGCTGCGCGGGGATTTGATTATTCCGGATATGCGGCGATAAAAATTAAGGGGGCGTGATGGCCCCTTTATGCGTAATCAGTAATCCTCCATGCAGTCCACCCGACTGACGGCATCCCAGTACCCGTCCTGGTTGTTGCGCTTCATCGCCACCACCGCATTCTTGACCAGCATCTGATTTGCCTCAGAAGACATAATCATTTTTTCCCATTCCTGGTTGCTCTGCTTGCGCTGCGGGGCGCAGGCTTTCTTCACATCCTTCAACACCAGCTGCTTCATCTGCTCAAGTTTTACCGGGTCATCCATTTCCTGTGCATCCTCCGCATGGACGAAGGCGGCAAAAAGCAGGCAGACGACGAGGCAAAACAGATGTGCTGACTTCATGATGACCTCCGGAAAAAACCACACACGTTCCTGTGAAATATATAGTTACATCCGCATTTGCGACCCAAGCCGAAAGTATTAATTTTCCCAATAGTTGCGCAGGGGTAGGAATAAGCGTAGCCGCAGTTTTTGGCGGACAGGCAAGCCTGAAAGAAATTTTTGTGATGGCCGTGACAAGGCGATAAACAAAGGGTGATGCGGCTCGCAAAGGCATTTTTAAGCCGATCTAAGTGTGAGATAGTCCATGTACAGCGTAACGGGAGAATGATATGCAGCTGACGATCACCGACACCATCACCGAACAGGATCAAGAAGAACTGTTGCAAGGATTACGCGCCTACAACGGGCAATTTATCGATTTTACCATTGTGGGAGGCGATATCGCGGTGTATGCCCGCGACGACAGCGGCACGATGCGCGGCGGGCTGATCGGCAGGCGGGTGGGGGAATGGCTGGATATCAAATATCTGTGGGTGTGCAGCGAGACACGCACCAGCGGAGTGGGTACGCAGCTGATGCAGATGGCCGAAGAGGAAGCAAAGCGCCAGGGCTGTCGGCATTCGCTGGTGGATACCCTCAGCTTCCAGGCGCGGCCATTTTATGAAAAGCAGGGCTATCAGCTGAAAATGACGCTGGACGATTTCCCGTACCAGGGCATGCAGCGGTACTACCTGTCGAAGGCGCTTTAGGGGCCAATCCCACCACCAATGACCGCCAGCGCATGGCGCACGATGCTCTCCGGCGAGAGGGTGTTTAACCTCTCGTCACTACGCATCCGTGAAAAAGGCACCAGCACCAGGCTTAACAGGGTAGTGAACAGCAGCGCGGGCTCCAGATTGCGGTTTAGCTTTCCCTCCTGCTGCCAGCGGGCGAGGGTATTCAGCGTGGTCTGATATTTCTCATCGCCAAACCGGGCCTGTAGGTGCGATCGCAGCACCGGCATTTCCCCTATGACTTCCTGCATCCACAGCGGCGCGAACCAGTCGTGCTCGACGGCCAGGGCGGCGAGCTGCTTCACCATCAGGGTCAGGGCGGCCACCGGATCGTCCGGATGGGTACTGAACGTCGCCCCGATCGCGCTGCGCAGCGGCAGAAAACGCTCTTCGATCATTGCATCCAGCAGCTGTTCCCGAGAGTTAAAATAGTAGTGCAGCATCGCCGGCGTCACGCCCGCCTCTTTGGCAATGGCGTTGAGCGAGGTGCGGGCAATCCCCTGACGCGCAAAGAGATTCAGGGCAATATCTAGCAGCTGTTCCCGGCTGGTGGCGGTGGGTTTGCTTCCGCGCGGTCGCCCGGGGCGGCGCGCCGCTGGCTTGAGGTCGGAATTATCTTTATGTGCTGGCATGTGCGGAGGATCTCTTGACCGAATACATAACTTCATTGAATATTAATTATCTCATTAATTAATTTCAAGCGGTGTTTTATGACGTCTGATTCCTCGACTCAAACCCAAAATGCACCCTCAGTGCGGCTGCTGTTCAGCGCGCTGTTGCTGGTAATGCTGCTCTCTGCCCTCGATCAGACCATCGTCTCCACGGCGCTACCCACCATCGTGGGGGAGCTGGGCGGCCTGGATAAGCTCTCCTGGGTAGTTACGGCTTATATTTTGAGCTCCACGATTGTGGTGCCGCTATACGGCAAGTTTGGCGATCTTTTTGGCCGCAAAATCGTCCTGCAAATCGCGATTGTCCTGTTTTTGCTGGGCTCCGCCCTGTGCGGGCTGGCGCAGAATATGACCCAGCTGGTGCTGATGCGCGCCCTGCAGGGGCTCGGCGGCGGTGGGCTGATGGTGATCAGCATGGCGGCTGTGGCCGACGTGATCCCGCCTGCGGATCGCGGCCGCTATCAGGGCTTATTCGGCGGGGTCTTTGGCCTGGCGACGGTTATCGGCCCGCTGATCGGCGGCTTTATCGTGCAGCACGCCTCCTGGCGCTGGATCTTTTATATCAACCTGCCGCTGGGGCTGTTTGCTCTGCTGGTGATTGGGGCGGTATTCCGCGGCAGTGCGAAGCGCAACACGCATGAAATCGACTATTTAGGAGCGATTTATCTCAGCATGGCGCTGCTGTGCATCATCCTGTTTACCAGCGAAGGGGGCACGGTACGCGAGTGGAGCGACCCGCAGCTGTGGTGCATTCTGGCTTTTGGCCTGACGGGCATTGCCGGGTTCATCTATGAGGAGCGTCTGGCGTGGGAGCCGATTATTCCGCTGTCGCTGTTCCGGGATCGCAGCTTCCTGCTTTGCAGCCTGATTGGATTCATTATCGGCATGTCGCTGTTTGGCTCGGTGACCTTCCTGCCGCTCTATCTGCAGATTGTCAAAGACGCCACCCCGACCCAGGCCGGTCTACAGCTAATCCCGCTGATGGGCGGGCTGCTGCTGACCTCAATTATTAGCGGTCGCATTATCAGCCGCACCGGCAAATACCGCCTGTTCCCGATCCTCGGCACCTTGCTGGGTGTGGTCGGCATGACGTTGCTGACGCGGATCACCGTTGATTCGCCAATCTGGCAGCTGTATCTGTTTACCGCCGTGCTGGGGATGGGACTGGGTATGGTGATGCAGGTGCTGGTGCTGGCGGTACAGAACAGCGTCTCAGCCAGCCAGTACGGGGTGGCAACCTCGGGCGTGACCCTGTTCCGCTCGATTGGCGGGGCGATTGGCGTGGCGCTGTTTGGCGCGGTATTCACCAACGTATTGCAGTCGGGTCTGATGGCACGGATACCCGAGGGCAGCGAACTGCCCCGGGAGTTGAATCCGACGGCGATACATCATCTGCCTGACGCCCTGCGGCTGGACTACCTGGACGCCTTTGGATCCGCCATCCACGCCGTATTTATGCTGGCCGCCGCCATAATGGTGCTGGCGTTTGTGCTGTCGTGGTTTTTACGTGAAACGCCGCTGAAGAAGGGGCAGGCGTAAAATTAGCGGTTCATCTATTTTTTGCGAGTCGCTTTCTGAATTTGAATGACCAGACTTGTCTTCCCCGCCGGTTCTTACTGATTATGACTGGAGCATATTCGGGGTCAGGGGCAGGATCCGACATTACTAACTGAGCGTTGTATCTAATATTGGGGCAGGTCAGCGATCTTTTCAAACTCTCAGAGAGATCGCTTTACCACCTAAATTATTATTCACCTCTGGCTTCGATCCGTACTTCGCCTATGTCGAATATGATTTCCGCTGGGGATATTTTCATGGTTTTGTCATCTGCAATAGCTCTTGCTTTTCTGACTGCTATGTCACCGCCAATAATTGGAATACCTTCACACCATGTCAATCTAAGCTGACCTCTTTTAGGATTGTTTGATGGGGTTGTGATGCTATAACCTTGTTCACCGTTTGAAACGACTTTTAATCGCCACGTTGATCCATCGTTGGTGAACCCAATATCGATACGGTCACCTTTTTTGAATCTTGCCAGTGACATAATATTTTCAGGGATCCTTATCGTCATAAACCTAACTAATTGATTGTTATTACTACGACAAATCTGGGTGATACTTAGGTTGTTTGTGACAGGAAGTCGACCGGCTTTACCTCCCCTATTTTTGATGACTTCACTTACCGATATAAAATCGGTCGGGTTATGGTCTTTCATATCATTGTCCTTAAGCCAGTTTAACTGTTTCATAGATGAATACCTAACAAGAGACTCGTGGCAAAAGGTTAGTGCTATAGGATTTTAAATTATTGAGTTATATCAAATGGATTTCTGTGCATTGATGTTTTTATTTGTGCAATGCCACATTTGATAACATACTTCAATATATGTATTGAGAGATATTATTGTTATTTATTATTCCTTATGCTCAGGCTCTCGTGTCTTATGGTGTTCATTAGTCCTGGTTGTGTTTTTGACTTTGCACATATCGTTTATAACTAAACATTATTACTGATTCCTTTTCGTTTTTTCGCCTGCCGCTGCGTTGTCGATATAGTCGATAAAACATTAATCAAAAGGAACTGTCTGGTGAAACTTCGATTGGGTGCTGTTCTTCTCGCGGGTCTGATACTGGCGGGCTGTGACCAAAGCGGCGGCGATGCTAAACACATCAAAGTTGGCGTGATTAACGGTGCCGAGCAGGACGTGGCAGAAGTGGCCAAAAAAGTGGCGAAGGAGAAATTCGGCCTCGACGTGGAGCTGGTGGGGTTCAGCGGCTCGCTGCTGCCAAACGATGCGACAAGCCACGGCGAACTGGATGCCAACGTCTTCCAGCACCGTCCGTTCCTGGCCGAAGATAATAAGGCCCACGACTACAAGCTGGTAGCGGTCGGCAATACCTTTGTGTTCCCGATGGCGGGCTATTCCCGCAAGATCAAATCGGTGACCGAGCTGAAAGACGGCGCGACCATCGCCATCCCGAACGACCCCACCAACCTGGGCCGCGCGCTGCTATTGTTGCAAAACGAAAAGCTGATCACCCTGAAGCCGGATACCGGCCTGCTGCCGACGGCGCTGGATATCACCGCGAACCCGCGTAACCTGAAAATTATGGAGCTGGAAGGGGCGCAACTGCCGCGCGTGCTGGACGATCCGAAAGTGGATGTAGCAATTATCAGCACCACCTATCTCCAGCAAACCGGGCTGTCGCCGGTGCATGACAGCGTCTTTATCGAAGACAAAAACTCGCCGTATGTGAATATCATCGTGACGCGTGACGAGAACAAAGAGGCGCAGAACGTGAAGGAGTTTATCCAGTCGTATCAGTCGCCGGAAGTGGCGAAGGCGGCAGAGACTATCTTTAACGGCGGGGCAGTACCGGGCTGGTAACCGAACGCATATGGGGCACTAGCGATCCTCCCGGCGATGCCAGAGGTCGACAATATAAATCGCAGCGCCCCGTATTTCATAATGCACTTCATATTCATCGAAGATCATTTTCCTGACTTCGCGCGGTTGATAGCGGGTCAGGTAAACGCCCATTGCAGGGCAATTCCCGAGGCTTGTCGTGCCTTCGATAAGTCTGTCGAGTACGTCGTTAGCATGCTTGCGGCTGTACTGCATGGCAAACTGATAAATCCGTTCAAGATCGTCCTGAGCTTTCCGTGTCCAGAATATTTCCATGAATTACTCTTTTTTCAGGCGTGCCGCAAAATCCACAATCTCTGAGTGGCTGACTACCCTTCCGGCATCGACATCCGCAAGCCCTGTCAGGATATCGTTATGTCGGCGTTCCCGCTCTGCCAGCATGAACGTTAGCGCTTCTTTGATGATCCAGCTTTTTGAACGGTCCAGCTCCTGGGCCAATTTTTCGATAGCCATCGCCAGTTCTACAGGGATTTGTGCGCTGATGGTCTGTTTAGCATGCGATCGCATTGCTGGCCTCGTTTAATAACAGTTAATAACTTTTATTAATCTAGCATGGTTGTGCCGGAAATTGCACCCGGCATCATCCTTAAGAATGTTGGCCCGATCTCATCGCTTAATGCCCTTTTGCCCACATCCTGATACCTCTCCTCCGGCTATCCTTTCGGCATAACACACCGGAGAACCGCCATGAACATCACCCACATTCGTAACGCCACACAGCTAATCACCTACGCAGGTAAGCGCTTTTTGATTGACCCAATGCTGGCACCAAAGGATGCATATCCTGGTTTTCCTGGCACCGCCCGCGCTGAGATCCGCAACCCGATGGTTGAGCTGCCTTTTGCTGTCGACACCCTGCTGGATGTTGATGCGGTGATCGTGACCCACACCCATGACGACCACTGGGATCAGTACGCTATTGAGCTGCTGGCTAAAGACAAACCGATTTTCGTGCAGCATGAGCATGACGCACAGCTGCTGCAGAGCCAGGGTTTCACCCATCTGACGGTACTGACCGACAGTAGCTATTTTGACGGGATCCAGCTAAGCAAAACCCACGGAGGCCAGCACGGCACCGACCGCGCCTACGCCGTGCCGGAGCTGGCAGAACGCCTCGGCGAGGCCTGCGGCGTGGTATTTCGCCATCCTGACGAGAAAACGCTGCTGATTGCGGGTGACACCATTTTGCGCCCGGAAGTGGCCGCCGACCTGGAGCTACATCAGCCGGACGTGGTGGTATTGAATGCTGGCTACGCGCACGTGATCGGCTTTGGGCCGATCATTATGGGTGCGGAGGATGTGCTGAACGTGCACTACCTGCTGCCGCAGGCCAGAATCCTCGCTGTCCATATGGAGGCGATCAATCACTGCCTGCTGACGCGTAGCGCGCTGCGGGAATATGTTGATGCGAACCTGATTGGCGATGCAGTCACCATTCCGCAGGATGGGGAAAGCGTTATAGTCTGAGCAGCATCCGGGCAGAGGAGAACCGAGTGACGCTAACAACTGTGGCGATTGTCGCCGTCGACGGGTTCAGCCCCTTTCACTACTCTGTGCCCTGCATTTTGTTCGGTGACAGCATCAGCGGCGAAAAGCGCTTTGATGTGAGCATCTGCGCCGAAACGCCGGGAATGCTGACCTCCCGCGACGGTTTCGCCCTGAATGCGACGGACGATTTTAGCGCCATCGGGCGGGCAGATATTGTGGTGATACCTTACTGGGCGCACGTCCTCCATCGCCCGCCCCAGACGCTGCTCGACAGCCTGGTGCAGGCGAGAAATCACGGCGCGGAGATTGTCGGGCTGTGTCTTGGGGCGTTTGTGCTGGGTTACGCGGGTATTCTGGACGGTAAACGGGCCGCGACCCACTGGGAGTTTGAACGACAGTTCCAGTCGTTGTTCCCGGCGGTCTCACTGGATATCAATGCCCTGTACGTCGATGACGACCGCATTATTACTTCCGCAGGTACCGCGGCGGCGCTGGATTGCTGTCTGTACATTATTCGTCAACGTTTTGGTAGCACGGTGGCGAACCAGATTGCCCGACGGATGATCGTTCCACCGCATCGCGAGGGCGGACAGGCGCAGTACATCGCCCAGCCGGTACCTGAAAATACCCGCGATGCACGCATTAACAGCCTGATCGATTACCTCCAGCGCAATATCGCCCAGCCACTGAGTCTGGATGCACTGGCGGAGAGAGTCGCGATGAGTCGCCGCACGCTGACCCGCCACTTTATGAAAGCGACCGGCATGAGCGTCGCCGGGTGGCTTACTGCTGAACGCCTGCGCCGCAGCCAGCTATTGCTCGAGGCAGGCACGCTGCCGATCGACACGGTGGCGGAGCAGGTAGGGTTTCTTTCTGCGGTGACCTACAGGCAGCAGTTTAAAGCGCGCTTTGGCGTCAGCCCGGCGGAGTGGCGGAAAACCTTCCGCACGCGACTGTAGGTCGGATCCACCCGGCATTACCCCAGCCGCTCCATCCTCGGCGTGTCCAGCCTTACGGTTTAAAACCGTACGGAATCACAGTGTTATAAGCAAAGTGCAAAAAAAAGACGACAGTGAGGGTGTCGTCTAAAAGGGGTACTGGTTGGGGCCTCTTTAGGTCAATGGGGCCTTCGCATTTTTACGGTCAGGCTACCGCCAGCCGCAATCCCAGCGCGTCGGGATAGGGGGTGAAGTAGTTTTGCGTCTGCAGATATTTATCCGGGTACTCCGCCAGATAGTGCTTCAGCAGGGTGATGGGGGCGAGGAGCGGCAGCAGCCCGTTGCGGTAGCTGAGGATCACCTCGCTTAACTCCGTGCGTCGACGGGTGTTGAGCTGCTCGCGGAAATAGCCCTGGATGTGCATCAGTACGTTGGTGTGGTTCTTGCGCGAGGCGGGCTGTTTGAGGATCGCCATCAGCTTTGCCCGGTAGGCGACAAAAAATTCCTCAAGGCTGTCCCACTCGTGCATGCGGGCGACAAACGGACCGATCTCACGATAGCCCGGCTGATCGTGGGCCAGAAGCTGCAGCTTGTAGCGGCTATGATAGTCCAGCAGCGCGCGGCGGGTTAAGCCGTTTGCCCGCAGAGTGTTGAGCTCGTAGAGAGCAAAAATGCGCTCGATAAAGCTCTCGCGTAACGCCGGGTCGTGCAGGCGACCGTCTTCTTCTACCGGCAGCCAGGGATACATCTCCAGCAGGGCGGCGGTAAACAAACCGATGCCCTCTTTCGCCCCGCGATCCCCGTTTTCATTGTACAGCCGCACCCGCTCCATCCCGCAGCTGGGAGATTTGGCACAGACGATAAAACCCGCAAGATCGCCGATTTTAGGCAGGTAATCCGCAGCAAAATCCGCCATTTTTTGCGTAACGTCATCAAAAGGGGCATGGCAAAAACGCATGCTGATTTCGCCGGGGGCGATCT
This sequence comes from Silvania sp., assembly GCF_051656365.1. Lineage (NCBI taxonomy): Bacteria > Pseudomonadati > Pseudomonadota > Gammaproteobacteria > Enterobacterales > Enterobacteriaceae > Silvania > Silvania sp. Next base: position 18,784 of record NZ_JBOGBT010000105.1, read on the forward strand.
TCGTGAGGTGCAGCGCCGGGCGCGGGGTCGGCAGACCGATCGCCATTTCCGGACAAACCGGTCGGAAGGTGACCCACTGGGACAGTTCATCCATGACAAAGCCCATCCGCTTATGTCCGCCGTCGAAGCGAACGGCGGACCCGGTCAAGCATCCGCTAATACCCAGTACAGGTTTTGTTGTCATGGTGTACACCTCCAGAGGTTATACTTAAAACTTACACAACATGTCTGTTTTGTCCAGGTATTGCCGAGGCTACTTTTTATTATTAATATTTATCAATGATTTTTAACTGCCCTTGTAGGTCGAGTAACCGTACTGGCTGAGCAGAAGAGGAATGTGCAGCTTTTCGTTGGTGCGGGTGACGGTAAACAGCACCGGGATTTCCGGGAAGAACGATTCCAGCTTGTTCGCATGGAAGTAATTCGCAGTTTTGAACGTCACTTTGTACACGCCGGGCTGCATATCCTGATCGGCAGGATAGAGCGATTTAATCCGGCCATCCTGGTCCGTTTTGCCGTTGGCAAGCGGTGTCCACGTATCCTGCTGCTGCTTCTCCAGCGTGACGGTAACGCCCGGTGGCGGGGTACCGGTTTGCTGGTCAAGAATGTGCACGCTCAGGGTGCCAGCGGGGGCGCTAAAGGCGGCAGGGGCAAAGGCCAGTGAGGCAAGGGCCAGCAGAGGTAGCGTTTTTTTCATGATGTTTTCCTGTGGAGTGGTAAGTGACAGGAAAACGTTAGCACTCCCGGCGCAGGAAAATATTCAACTTTCTGTGACAACTCCCGCAGGAGAAAATAATCAGAGGATAATCACCTCAAGGGAAAGCTGCTGCTGCCACTGTTCAACCTGCTTTTTGCGCGCGGCAGTGAGTTTACCGCGGGTGACTAACAGCCATTTACGGTCCGGGAAAATCTCCGGGGCCAGGGTGGCAGGGGGAATGGGCAGGATATCAATACGGTGGCCCTGACCGGTGCGGATTAAGGCTTCGAGCCAGATTTCGCATGGATCGTTCAGGTGCCAACCGCTGAGCAGGATGTTGTCGCCTGCCGCTTTTTTATCGCCCTCAAGGCAAAACGAGGTGTAGGCGATGATGATGCCATCGAGGATCTCGCGCAGAGTCATGGCGGCGGGTACGTTGGCCGACACCTGGCTGCGCAGCGGGCGCAAGACGTTTGCGACCAGCTCCGGTCGCGGGTACTCGCGACCCGCATCGTAAATCAGCTGGCGCAGGGAATCGATTTTCCCCGCCTGCAGACGTTGCAGCATGTTCTGCTGCAGGGTTTGCCAGTTGTTGGTGCGGCCCGGTGCCGGACGTTCCAGCAGCGCCTTCACCTGGCCTGGCGGCACGCCTTTTTTCACCCAGTCGAGGATTTTCAGCGCCTGCTGGACGTCCTCTTCGCTGTACTGGCGATGGCCGCCCTCGGTGCGCTGCGGCTTGAGTAAACCGTAGCGACGCTGCCACGCCCGCAAGGTAGTGGCGGTGATCCCGCTGAGTCTGGCGAATTCGCCGATGGAGTAAGCCATGCCTGCACCCGAAGAGGAGGAATAATCTTAATATACTACGAATATTTCCCGGCGGGATGAAGCGCCACCGCGCTGCACTACACTTTAATTCCAACCGCGCAAATGAAAGGAATTCTGATGAAACTATGGCCTGTTGTGACCGGTGTCGCCATTGCGTTGACCCTGGTTGCCTGTAAATCCCCCACGCCGCCCAAAGGCGTGCAGCCCATTACGGGCTTTGATGCCAGCCGCTATCTGGGCAAGTGGTACGAAGTTGCCCGTCTGGAAAACCGCTTTGAGCGCGGTCTGGAGCAAGTGACCGCCACCTACGGTAAGCGCAGCGACGGCGGGATCAGCGTGCTCAACCGGGGATACGATCCGATGAAGCGCAAATGGAATGAGAGCGAGGGTAAAGCCTCCTTCACCGGCGCTCCGACCACCGCAGCGCTGAAGGTCTCATTCTTCGGCCCGTTCTATGGCGGGTATAACGTCATCAAGCTGGACGATGACTACCAGTACGCGCTGGTCAGCGGCCCGAACCGCGACTATCTGTGGATTTTGTCGCGCACGCCAACCATTCCGGATGCGGTGAAACTAGATTACCTCGATACCGCGCGCGGCCTGGGTTTCAAGGTTGATGAACTGGTCTGGGTGAAGCAGTAAAGATCGTGCTTTCTTCCTGGGGCCCTCTTCGGGGAAGTGACTAGACTTCCCTGAGGGCACAGGGGAGATGAACATATGCACTGGCAACCTTTTCGCGGTACTGCGCCGCGCACCATGACCATTTACAGCGCGTCATTTCCGGATGTCAGCGACAGCTGGCCGATGAAAGACGAAGTGACCCGCGAGCTAAATGCTTTTGATAAGGCGTTAAAAGCCGACCCGCAGCTGAAGCCGCCGATTGTGAAAAAGGACGCCAGCGGCGAAGTGACCATTACCTGTCAACACCGCTGGTCTGAGGAGGCTTTTGCCACCCGTCCGGCGGTCGTCGCCTGGCGCACCCGGCTGGTACCGACGGCGCTGGCGCTGTACGCCATCCAGAATCCGCTGGATGAGCATCTCCCCGACGGCACCCGGATGGACTCCAACAGCCGCCAGTGGTTTATCCACGCCAACGATGCCATCGGTATCCGCTCCCGCGCGCGGGTGCTGGCCGTGCTGGCAGAAAACTATCTGCGAAATGACATCGACAACGCCTGGGTCAGCCTCGCCAGCGGGGCGGCGATCCCGGTGCTGGAGGCGCTACGCAACGCGCATCTGGACGGACAAAAAGTGCATCTGACGCTGGTGGATTACGATCCTGTCTCTCTGCAGTGGGCGAAGAAAATGGCCGCCGCTGAAGGGCTGACAATCGGGGAGCAGGTAACTGTCCTGGAGCGCAATCTGATCCACGCCCTGATCCGCAGCGACGATCTGGTGCAGGAGCTGGGCGAAGGCCACGTCGAGCTGGTGGATGCGCTGGGGATTTTCGAATATTTCAACGACACCGATGCGGTGACGTTTCTGAAACACATTCTGCGGCTGATTAAGCCCGGCGGCGCGATTGTGGTCTCCAACATGCTGACCAGCAGCCCGCAAATTGATTTTGCCCTGCGCTGCATTGGCTGGACGCCGATCTTCCCGCGTACGCTGCAGCAGCTGCAGGATATCCATCTCGCGGCGGGTATCCCGGTGGAAAACGTGACGGTGATAGTGCCGAAAGATGGGGTCTATGCGGTGATGGAGATTCGGGTGGGGTGAGCGGGAGTTTTCTACGCTCACCCTCATCAACGCTGTCCTAGATGTGAAACGCGACGCGCTTTCCGGTCGGAAGCTCAACATCCAGGCTCAGTTTCCCACCCATTGCCTCTATATAGCGTTTAAGTGTCGCGATTTTAAGCTCGTTACCACGCTGCTCAAGCTGGGTGACGGCGGGCTGGCTAATCCCCATCACTTCAGCAACCTGTTTTTGCGACAGTCTGAGCTCTTCGCGCATTATTTGCAGGCCCGTTTCCAGAATCATTTCGTCGGCCAGTTCTTTGATGCGCTGTTGGCTTTCCGGTGAGCGGGAAGCAATCACATCATTCAGGCTTTTCATTTTATTGCCTCCATGGTTGCCAGATGAGTCGAAAATTCATCATCTGCGATACGGATAAGTCGTTGATAGAATTTTTTGTCATTACTCTTATCACCTGCGCAAAGCACAATGGCCTGACGCACGGGATCGAAAGCAAAGAATGCGCGAACCGGACGACCAGAATATTGAACGCGTAATTCTTTCATATTCTTATGTCGCGATCCTTTAACTGTATCTGCATATGGGCGAGAAAGGCTGGGTCCATAAGTTTGCAGATTCACGAGATCCGCTAACACTTTTTCCTGCAGGCCTTCTTCCTGCTCATGCAGCCATTCTGTAAACACGTTTCCCAGGAGTACCGTCCACATAATGTCGTCCTTGATAAGCTGTGGCTTATGTCATGAAGTGTATAAGCTATAGCTTATTAATTCAACACGGCATCTGAATGTATACTGACTCCATTAACCCGCTAAACCCGCACCGATTGCCCTTCACAGCACGCTTTTACCGCCTCATAGAGCAGCCTGACCCCCGCAGACAGCTGTTTACGGTGCGGACAGATCATATTCAGCGGCACTTTCTCGCCCTCATACTCCGTCATTAACACCTGCAGCCGACCGGCGCGGACATCTTCTGCGACATCCAGCCAGGATTTATACGCCACGCCCGCTCCGGAGACCGCCAGGCGGCGGATCACCTCGGCATCATCGCTCATCATTGTGCCGCTGACGTTCACGTTTAAGACCTCATCGTGACGGAAAAATGTCCAGCGATCGTGAACCCGCCCGCGCAGGACAAACGTCAGGGCGTTGAGGTTGCTTAACGCATCCGGGTGTTGGACGTCACCATGGCGGGCGACCCACTCGGGAGAGGCGACCAGCACCCGGCGGTTGGCGGGCGCGATGGGGAGGGAGATATACGACGCATCCTCTGGCGTGCCGTAGCGAAAGGCGATATCCACCGGGTCTTTAAAGACATCGGCCACCTGATCGGAGAAAAAAATCCGCAGGCGTAACGCCGGATAGCGCTCCCCAAACGACTGAAAGACGGGCAGCAGTAAGTTGCGGCCTAAATCCGACGGTACGGCGATTTGCAGGGTACCCGAGATCTCTTCATCCGGGGTGTGAATTTTTTGCATCCCGGCGTGCATCGCATCAAGCATCTGTCGCGCGTAGGGCAACCAGGCCTCGCCCTCGGGCGTTAGCCGCAGGCTGCGCGTCGAGCGGGCAAATAGCCGGATTGCCAGGCTCGACTCCAGCCGTTTGATCGCTGCGCTCACCTGCGCGGGCTGCACACCCGCCTCTCTTGCCGCATCGCTAAAGCTGCTCAGGGCAGATACCCGAACAAACAGCACCAGATCCTCAAGCCGAAACATTTTAATCTCCCGAGTATAAGTCTTATCGCCGCGAGGCTATTTTTCCTGCGACGGCCGCCGTTTACCATCAAATTATTGCGCTACCCACAACGAATTAACGCCGGAGAGAGTATGAAAGCCATTGCCATTACCCGTTCTGCCCCGCAAAACATCGACTTCCTGCAGGATATTGAATTACCGCAGCCCGTGGCGACAGGTCACGATCTGCTGATCGACGTGAAAGCGATTTCCGTTAACCCGGTGGACACCAAAGTCCGGGCCGGTTTTCAGGGTGAGACGCCGCGTATTCTGGGCTGGGACGCGGTCGGTGTTGTCGCGGCGGTGGGCGAGGCGGTAACGCTGTTCGCGCCAGGGGATGAAGTCTGGTACGCCGGGGCATTAGGCCGTCCGGGCAGCAACAGCGAGTTCCAGCTGGTGGATGAGCGCATTGTGGCGCTGAAGCCAAAAACGCTGGATAACGCCTCTGCGGCGGCGATGCCGTTAACGGCAATCACCGCATGGGAAATGCTGTTCGACCGTCTGGGCATTCAGGAGCAGGGTAACGAAGGCGATACGCTGCTGATCGTCGGTGCTGCGGGCGGTGTCGGTTCGATTCTGGTGCAGCTGGCGCGTAAGCTGACGAAAATGACAGTGGTGGGCACGGCGTCGCGCCCTGAAAGCCAGCAGTGGGTCCGGGAAGCGGGCGCACATCATGTCATTGACCACAGCAAGCCGCTGTCGGAAGAACTGGCTGCCATCGGCATTAACGAGGTGACCCACGTCGCCAGCCTCAACAGCACCGAGAGCCATTACGCTGAGATCGTCAAGGCGCTGGCACCGCAGGGTAAACTGGCGCTGATTGACGATCCGCAGACGCTGGATGCCCGCCCGCTGAAGGCGAAAAGCATCTCACTGCACTGGGAGTTTATGTTCACCCGCTCGATGTTTGAAACCCGCGACATGATTGCCCAGCACCAGCTGCTGACGCGTGTTGCCGGGCTGATTGATGATAAAATCATCACCACTACACTGGGTGAGCACTATGGCGCGATCACCGCGGCTAACCTGCAGAAAGCCCACGCGCAGCTCGAAACCGGGCGAGCGGTCGGCAAGATTGTGCTGGAAGGGTTCTGAGATGGACTCCGCTGAAATCATCTCCCTTATTGCGGTACTGAAAGCCAAACCGGGGAAGACGCATGCGCTGAAAACAGCCCTACAGGCGCTGTTGCTGCCCACCCGACAGGAGCCCGGCAACGTGGAGTATCAGCTTTTTCAGCTGCGCGATACGCCGGACTGTTTTTATGTCCGGGAGTCCTGGCGCGGTCAGGAAGGGCTGGAGGCACACATTGCCCTGCCGCATTTTCAGGACTTTATCCTGCAAATGGATGACCTGCTGGCGGAGCCGCTGCGTCTGGATTATCTGACGCCGGTTGAGCCTTGATGGCATAAGATCGTCACAATACACGCATGGCAGGGCACACCTGCCATTCTCACACAGCCTTATCCTTCGTCTTTTTCACTTCTCCGCTCATCTTTCCCGCCACCACCTGACAGTGTACTGCATTACCTTCCGACATCTGAATCGCCAAATTTTGACTTAAGTTTCCGGTGCTTATGCCGTTAATACTTACTGAAATCATGGTTTAAACCCGAATGCAAAGCAGGTTTTTAAGTCTGCTTCTGATGGTGAATGCATTCTGCACTGAGGGATCCAGGACACGATGAAAGAAAGCGCTGCCAGCAAACATTCTCTTCTTATCGAAAGATTATGTGAAACGTTTGGCGCCCTCTATCAGGGAAACGTTATCGATAAAAACTGGCTCTGCGAACGGTTCGACATTACCGAGCGTACGGCCTATCGCGATTTAGCCCGGCTTTCCCATCTGCTGGAAGAGGTGTCTGCGGGGCGATACAAGCTCAGCCAGCACCTGCTGCCTAATTTGCATGTCGGACACCTTGCCGAATTTGCCACTTTTACCGGTGTGTCCCAGCTGTTTCCGCATAGCGATGGACGATCGCTACGTAAGCGGATGAAAAGCGCCGATAACCTGACGATTCGGGGAGCCAGCAGTCGGGAAAATCGCCTGCTCAGTGACCTGATGGATAATCTCGATCGCGCCATTAGCGCGTTGAAGACCGTTACCTTCTCGTATCGCGGTAAATCGCGCGTTGTGCAGCCGTATCGTCTGATAAACCATTATGGCTTGTGGTATCTGGCGGGGGTTGAAGCCGGGCGGCTGAAGGCGTTTGAGCTGGCGCGAATTGCTAACTTTAACCCGTCCGGTGCCCACTTCTGTGCTGATGACACCGTTCTTAATGAGCTGAACACCACGTCGGGGATCCACTTTGGCGCACATATCGACGCCACCCTCTGGGTTTCAGCGCACGCCGCACAGTATGTTACCCGCCGACCGCTCTTCCCCGGCCAGCGCATTGTGCAAACGCATCCGGATGGCAGCCTGACGCTCGCCACGACCCATAACGATAAAAACACGCTCTTCCGCTGGCTGCGCTACTGGCTCCCCGATATTCGCATTCTCGAACCCGCTTCGCTGAAAGAGGATTTTGCCCACGATTTTGTGTCGCGCACGGCGAAAGCGAATGAGATGAATCTTGATGAGATCATCTGCGAGAGCTGACTGAAGCCGATGTGTTAATACAAGCGCGGTTAATAGCCGCACATTCTATTCCCTCTCCTTTGGGAGAGGGTAGGGTGAGGGGAAAAATACCAACGCCGGGTGGCGGCTGCGCCTTACCCGGCCTGGCACGGCGACATAAAACCCCTTAGCCGCTCAATAACCTCTTCCCCCAGCGGCAGAAACCGCGAGTCCGTCATCACCTGCAGCTCATCGGCGGAATTGATCGCCGTGATATAGCTCTTACGAAAAGCCGTCGGCGTCATGCGGCAGTATTTGTTGAAGGCGAAAATCAGCTGTTTATGGCAGCTAAACCCGCAGGTGTAGCTGATATCGGTGATCGGAATATGGGTATCTTTCAGCAGCCGCTTGGCCTTATTAATGCGGATCATGGTCAGATACTCTTTGAAGTTGTAGCCGCTGATCTTCTTAAAGGTGCGTGAAAAGTGGTGATAGCTGACCCCGGCATTATCGGCAATGGTCGTTAACGTCAGCTCATCATCAAAATGCTGATTAATGAACTCGATGCCGTATTTCACCAGCTGCTGGTCTTTTTTTCTGATGGTCACCTGCTGGCGGTCATCCTGGCTGTTGCCTGTGGCGGCAAGGGTGCCTAACAGCTGATAAACCAGCGAGATGCGATCAAATGACGATTGCGAGCGCACCAGATGCTCGACCAGCGCAATCACGCTCTTTCTGAGCTGTTTGTCTGCGTCCCGTTCCTGATGATGGATCAGGGAGGCGTACTCCATCAGCGGGGCCGGGTGGGTCTCATCAAACAGGTTCGGTGCAAACTGAATGGTCAACAACTGGCTGTTTGGCGCGCGGGCTTCAAGAGAGTGGATCTCATCCGGGTTGATATACAGCATGCCGCCCTCAACGACCACTGAGGTGCTATGGCCGAGGGTGACAGAAAATTCCCCGGACAGGATGCAGATCAGTTCCGGCGCCGAGTGCCAGTGTGGTTCGCAGTAGTACACCTCGGCGGCAAACACATTCAGCTTCTCCGCATCAAAGGAGATCAGTTCGTAGCCGCTGCCTTCATGGATGGTTGTCGCCGCCTGCTGCTGCGAGATAACCCTGGGCTGCTGGGTGACAGAAAATGGAAACATCGGCTAACTCTCCGTCAAATGAAGGCGGGGCGTTTCCCTCCTGCCGAAGCAAGAGGGCGTTCCGGCTTTACTGCTGTGCGGCAGGCCCGGCAAGGGCGTTCGCCAGCTCCTGACGCGTGATATCAATAGTCAGGAATTCCGTTAAAGAGATAAACAGACCGAAGACCAGATCGGGCGCAATCGCACATAATTTTTCTCTGACCTGCTGCTCAGGCAGGCCATTTTTGCTGGCGACCAGCGTCACCACGCGCGCAAAAGCGGGCGGGTTGCCGATAAGCTGGGTCAGCGAATTATCAATTTTCAGCGGCGCGTAACGCGGCGTTGCCCGCACGGCGATCGCAGTGCTTAACGTCATATCGCGCGAAGAGCGGGCAATATGCAGCTGATACTCCCCGGAATCGACAATCCAGCCGCCAATGCCAGGGTGGTAACAGGCAAAGTCCTGCCAGTTCAGTTCCAGGGTGACGGTCTGGGTTTCGCCTGCGTCGAGATGCACTTTAGCAAAGGCTTTCAGGGCTTTTTCTTCCCGCGCCAGCTCGCCAGCCGGAGCTGAAAGATACAGCTGCACCACCTCTTTACCTGCCATTTTGCCGCTGTTGGTGACGTCAACGCTGACGGTTAATGACTTACCTTCTTCCAGCTCGCTCACCGAGGTTGTCAACCCGCTGTAGTCGAAAGTGGTATAGCTCAGACCAAAACCAAACGGGAACAGCGGGGTAAGGCGACGGCGATCGTAGTAGCGATACCCCACGTACAGCCCTTCGCTGTAGTGGTGGCGCAGGTTCTCGCCGGGATAGTTAAGCCAGGCCGGGGTCTCTTCGAGCGTATTCGGAACGGTGACCGTCAGTTTGCCGCACGGGTTGGCGCGTCCGAACAGAATATCGGCCACGGCACGGCCCATACCTTGTCCGCCAAAGTGGGTTTCCAGCAGCGCTTTGCAGTCGGACAGCCACGGCATGACCACCGCATCGCTGTTGGCGAGCACCACGATCAGGTTCGGCTGTTGTTGCGCGACGGCGCGGATCAGCGCCTCGTGCGCGGGCAAAATATTTAAATCCTGGCGATCGCCATTTTCACCGTCTTCACCAATGGCGGTGCTGACAAACACAATCGCCACGTCGGCGTTTTTCGCCACTTCAACGGCCTGCGCCAGTGCCTGCGGGTCGCTGGCGTTATCCTCCGGCGTTCCGACCGCGTACTCAACGTTGAAGTCGCTCCCGGCCACTTCAAAAATCTCGTCCAGCGGACGGTCGAGCATATACGGCACCGTGGTCGCACAACCCGATCCCTGGATCACCGGCTCCTGGGCAGGCTTGCCCAGTATTGCGAGGGTGCGCTGTTTGCCTTTTTGCAGCGGCAGGATGGCGTCTTCATTTTTCAGCAGCACGATGGATTCGGCGGCCAGACGCTGCGCCAGCTGATGATGCTGACGGTAATCCGCTTTGCTGCCCGGCTTGCGGTGGCGCTGGACTTTGTCGATCAGGGTCAGCATCCGCAGGCAGGCGGTGTCGAGGACCTCGGCGGGGATCTCGCCCCGGTTGATGGCCGCCAGCAGATCTTTCTTGTCGAGCTGGGTCTCGGGCATCGCCAGATCGTTGCCCGCCAGCAGTGAAGCCGGGCGGTCTTTGATCCCGTACCAGTCGGACATCACCAGGCCGTCGTACTGCCATTCATTACGCAACACATCGGTCAGCAGCCAGCTGTCCTGCGAGGTCTGCACGCCATTGAGACGGTTGTAGGAGGACATCACGGTCCACGGATTCGATTTCTCAATCGCGCGTTTAAAGCCCGCGAGATAGATCTCCCGCAGGGCGCGCTCTTCAATCACCGAGTCCATTTCGGTGCGACGGTATTCGGAGTTATTGGCGGCAAAGTGCTTCAGGCTGGCACCCACGCCGTTGTCCTGCAGGCCGTTGATCAACGCCGCGGCAATATCGCCGCTCACCACCGGATCTTCGGAATAATATTCATACCCGCGTCCGGCCAGCGGCGTGCGACGAATATTGATCCCCGGCCCGAGCAGGATGCCGACGCCCATCTCCTGACACTCCTGCGCCAGCGCAGCACCCATCTGATACACCAGCGAGATATCCCAGCTGCACGCCAGGGTGGAGCCGTTCGGGAAGCAGGTCGCCGGTTTGGATTTGGTGAACAGCGCTTCGGAGCCACCTTTATGGTCTTCGTGCTCAACGTCACCCGCGCTTTGCGCAATCACGTCGAGAAAATCGGTAATGTTCCAGCTTTCACCCTGTTCAATCTGGCTTGTGCTGTAGCGCACGCCGTAGGTGCCATCGGTCATCACAATGTCTTCGATGCCGTGCTGCGGCAGGCTGGCGGTGCGCCACAGGCCGCTTCCGCTGAGCAGGGCAACTTTGTCTTCGGCGCTCATGGCCGCAATAATAGAGTGAAAGTCAGTTTTCATATTTTCCCCTGCGGTGTTACTGCGCATTAACTTTGCGCAATTGAATGTCTTTGATGATGTTGCGGTAGGTGTTTTCATCCAGGGTGTAGAAGAAGACGAACACCATACTCAGGGCAAACATCAGAGCCGGGAACAGGGTCATCATCAGGTTGATGCCGTTGAGCGCGCTGGCGCTGAGATGCTCGGAGGAGTAGTCAAAATAGTCGAGCATCAACCCGGCGCAGCCACCGCCAATGGCCATCGCGATTTTGGTGATGAAGTTAAAGAAGCCGTAGATAGCGCCTTCGGCGCGCACGCCCTGTTTCCATTCGGCGTATTCCACGGTGTCGGCAATCATCGACCACATCGCCACAAAACCCATCCCCAGGGTGATGCTGAACAGGCACACGCCGGTCATGATCAGGGTGCCGTTGCTGCCCGCAAGGAAATACTGGAACAGCATGCCGAGGATGCCGATCAGCAATGCGAACTGCACCATCCACTTTTTGCCCATCAGGCCGATCAGTTTTTCAGACACGATGGTGCCCGCCACATACGCTGCCGACTGAATCAAAAAGAACGTTGTTGTGAAGCCTTCATCGCCGAGCGTGTATTTGATGAAGTAAATCGCGATGGCCATCCACACCGTGTAGGCGATGTAAAAGAACACCGTGAACGCCGAGAGGTTGATCAACGGCAGGTTGCCGGACACCGCCGCGACCATCTCTTTCAGCGTCGGGGCTTTTTGATCCGGCTGGGTTTTAACGCGTTCTTTGGTCATGCCAAAGCAAGCAAGGAAGAAGAAGGTGGCTAACAGGCTGAAGCAGCTGACGGCAAACACGTAGCCCATCTTCTTGTCGGTAAACTGTGAAATCAACAGGTCGGCGGTGGTCGAGACAATCAGGTACCCGACAATCGCCAGCACAATGCGGTACACCGACAGCGAGGCGCGGGAGCCTTCATGCTGCGTCAGGGTGTTGGTCATCGCGGAATAGGGCGTGTTAACCGCCGTATAGGCCAGACAGTAAAGGGTGTAGGAGATAAGCGCGTAATAGAACTTAAACTCTTCGCCCAGAGTGCTGAAGCACAGGATTGTGAGGATCCCCAGCGGAACGGCGCCAAACAATAAGTAAGGGCGCAGCTTGCCGTAGCGGGTATTGGTTTTATCAATGACGTAGCCGATGCAGATATTGAACAGCGCATCCAGCACGCGGGCAATCACGAAGATCAGGCTCGCCTGCACGGCGCTGATGCCATAAATATTGGTGTAGAAGAAGAGCAGGAACAGCGAGACAAAGCCAAACGACAGGTTGGAGGCCAGATCGCCAAACCCGTAGCCGATCTTTTCCCGAACGCTGACTTTTACGTAACTGTCAGAAGCGATTGCTGTCGTTTTCATTGTGGCGTACTCATTCTGATTGGTGTCGTGCTGAGTATACCGGGGCGCTTACGGGCGGCTTGCCAGCCTTTGTTTATAGAGTTCCGATTTTTTGCGTGGTGCGGAGTTTAAGGTGGAGTTGTGAGGGGGGTCACAGGTCGGGGCAGTGAGGCCTGCCAGATACGATCCCCCGTCAGACGATGATGTTTAAGCTAGTACGTCGCCCGGTTATTCCACTCATCTTTATACATTATATTCCCCTCGCAGTATTTCCAGGTTATTTTCTCGTATCTTAACTGGATATCTTCAAGGTGGGTGTTAGTGATCCCAGCCGGATGAAGTAAAGGTGAAATTGAAGCGATTCTTACATTCTCCATAATAATATTGAAGTATTCGCTTTCCATACCTTGATCCAAAGTCTTATACATTTTTAACGTTGCTGATTTAAACGTTCTGCCCTCACACATGGCGCGATATAAAATGGGCGTTGCACTATCGAATTCTTTATGAATATTGAGAGGGCGATGAACTCGGGTACCTGTAAGCCGGCCCGTATTGGGGCTTTCGGGCACCCAGACGGTATGATTTACGTTACGAATCTCAAAAGAACCCAGGCGAGCGGGCAGTAATGACGGGCCAATAATGGGTGAACCATTTTCATCTGTAAGCCATAAGTGAGCGGGATTAGACATAATAATATCCTTTTAGAATTTATTAAATTACTTTTTTTAACGTATAAAATGGCAATGCCGACAACGATGATGAATATGCCAATGGCTTTTATAGCAATTTTTTCAGGTAAATATGAAACGGCCAGTAGAGAAAAGATAATGACTATGAGTAGTGGGATGCCTCCACGCAGGCAGAAAAATAATTGTTCTTTAAACCATCTTTTAAAAAACACTACCATAATTAAATTACCTTCTTAAGCGATCGCTTACCTTCTTTCTATCAGGTTGAGGATGTTAATGTCATAAACCTTTAAACATATAATCAAGCTATGCCGTGATGATTCTCACAGTTATTGTAGTGATCAAAGGTATTGGCGTGTTTTTAAGAATTTATAAATATAGCGATAACGGTTGTGGTAACAGGTTAATGCCGTGGAGAAGATATTTTCCTCATACTTTGATTGTTATCACAAAGATAAAAATGGAATTGCGATGAACTAGATAAGTTTAAAGTTCTGAAATGATGCGTATTGAAAGGAATCTACCATGTTCTATAGTGATGAAATTATCAGTAAACTACAAGCCGAGAATATACTGGCGCTGAAAATTGAAGAAGCGCTAGCTGGTGTTAAAAACCAGACGCTGGAAACTGGTCGTCAAATTAGAAATGGCGCTACTCGCCTGAGCTATTACGCTTCATGCTTTACCGACAACTATCAGGATGTGTGTTCAAAATTAAAAGAGGAAGATATTCGTTTTCTCGACGGGATCTTTCAGTTAGTCAAAGACAGGAACTTAATTTATACAATGATTTCTATCTATATTGATATGTTGTTAGCAGGAAAATCAGACGAGAGCATCAGAAACATTCAACGGCTTCTGTTGAGGTCTGGGGTAGCAATATCGTCATCTTTCTTAACAGGCTATGCGTTTGCGTTGTCGGTGACAGCGGCTATTTGTATCCATGTTAAGGTAAGTTCGCATGTGCAATCCCGAATCGGGCAAGTGGCTAACCTGGCTATGTTGCCGTTGAAAGCATATGGCTTAGTACAGCAGGCATCGGTTAGCGCAGATAATTTAAAAATATCAAACCCAGTTTATTATCACGCCCTTTACATCCGTAAATTAGAGATGATGTATTTCTTAGTTGAGCCATTATTTTCAAATAGCAGATACGTAAATCCTTTTACTGCATCAGATTCAGAAATCGCTGATTCGATAGCACGGATGATGAAATAATGAAGAAAACGCTCATGCAATGGCTTAAAAAGCAGATCTCTTTTGCCTTTTGGGCCTGGATCCCTTTTTTGGTAATGATGCTCTTTGCTGTTTTAGCCGCTCACTATCTGCCGCGCGATTTGGCCTTAAAATCAATAGCAGCGTTTATCGTGTTAACTATGGCTTTTGTTTTTTTTCGGAAATAACAGTATCTGTTCGCATGGTCATGCCCTGTTAGGGCACGCACCAAGCATACGCCCCATGACGTAGCTTAGATTCTCCAACAGGCTGTGGTAGCAGGCAGAACAGGACTTTTAAGCAACCCCATGTAACTGCTCGTTGCTGAGACTGGGGTGAGGAGTTGTTCGGTAAAACCGAACAACTGAATGTCTACCGAACCTGTAAGTAAGGCTTACAGGTTGCCGAGTAACAATCAATGACCATCTGGTTACGCGACGCCAAGCGCCCCTTCAATACCTTTCAGCTTCTGCTGCGCCTGCTTTAATTCGTTGAGCAACGTTTTCTCATGCGGGTTATGCGCCATCACCACGATGCAACCATCCATCACTTTTACCGTGACTTTATCCCCGGTATCAAACCCTGCGGCACGTAGCCACTTGCCGGAAAGGATCAGGTTTGGCGTACTGCGATCCAAACCGTGCGGGCGATATCCCACAATTAATGTCCGCTCTGTTCCGGTAGTGGCAATGTCTGGGGTAGAATGCGAATCAGCCATAATCAACTCCTTGATAGTTGGTGAGGTTAGACGCTCCGATGTGTTCGAGCACAATGGAGCGTTGCTAGTACAGGAGGTTTAGGTGGCCTCCTATAAGAGTTCAGATTAAATGGATAGGTGGCCCCATGTCAATCATAGCGCGCGAAAAAAAACCTAAAGGCGGCGGGCAATCTCCGCAGTTTAAAATGCGTATTGATCCGGCATTGAAGGAGCAGTTGGATGCGGTGGCTGCGGAAGAAGGGGTGAGTCTCGCCAGTTGGTTGAAGGAACTGGCGAGGGAGGCATTAATTACACGAGGAATTAAACCGAAAGCCTAATTGTCGTTTGCTGAATGTGTTAATAAAACATTCGACAAGTGATTATAAATACCGCTTTGTTCAAAAGATTCTTTAGGATAGCCCATTCGTAAATGAGACTCTACTCTTTCTTGTGTTATATTGCGCTCTCGAGAATACTCTTCTCTAAATGCCATCATAAGCACATATGTAAAGTCATGTCCATTACATACATATTTATATGGTGCATTTAGCATTTGAAGTTTATCGAGTTCAATGCTTACGAACTCTAAACTACATGACTCTAATTTGCGAGGGCTTCTTGAAAAAATGTGTGAGATATACCTGTCTACTTCTATTGAAACATTAAAACCATCTATTCTAATAAATTCATTATAAGACATTCCTTTAAACATCAGATTTAATTCTAATTTATGATTCAACCATTTTAACAAACCAATGCTGTAACAAACATTTATGAGTGAATCTTTTAAGGTTGTCTTTATATATTCTAAAGTGAATTGTCTTAAGGTTTCAGTTTTAATAAACTCAGAAATAAATTTATCGAAAGAACCTCCTTCAATAAGCATCATTTCTAAATCATGACAATCAGTAAAATGAATATTATCGTATGTTCGACCTTCTAAAATATCAAAATCGGCATCACATAATCCATATACGGTTGACTTTCCTTGTGATCTCAAAGTATTTACAGCATTAATAACCTCTGGCTTGCCACTTCGCGGAGAGTCAAAATGAATTTTATCATTTTGGAAGTGTGTGTTTAAAAACCGTATGTCGCTATCACCTTCAAGGGTGAAAAATATTTTCTCATTATACTGTGGAGTCCGAAATAATAAATTCATTTCAGATATCCAATCAGAGACTGTGAGATTATTACGTAAACTTTCCATTTACCGCTCACTTATTTTTATTATTTTCGAATAAATCATAAGTAATATCCCAGTTGTTATTAACTATTTGCGGGGAATGAGTTGCGATTATTATCTTGGAAAATTCATTAAGTTTCTGTATCCTTGAGATCGATTCTAAGAATTCTTTTTGCCATGCAACATGTAATGATATTTCAGGTTCATCAATCATTATTATGGCATTTCTATTAGTTTTAAAAATAAGGTCAAAATAAATAACTATTTGGTTCTGTTCACCAGAAGATAAATCACATAAAGAAATTTCATCCCCTGCGCTTCCTTCAAAATAAAATCCATGTTCATCACTGATTTTTATTTCTTTGAATGCTAGCATCTTCTCGTTTAATAGTTTTACGAATAAGTTTATTTTCTCGAAAAGATCATCGTATGGAGAAAGTTTTTCTAATGCATCTGAAATATATAAGTTTAAAACTGTTGAATATTCTTTTCCTAACTTAGTATCCCCGAACCTTTCTGGAGCAATAGTTTGTTCAGATTTAATTAATCCGAACTTCATATAAGACTCACGCTTGCGTTGTATTCCTATTAAACGATCAGTAATTGAAGATGTTGACGCACCTTCATTTATGCTATCAAATAAGCGAGTCGGAAAAGTTGAGTCGAGTCTTTGGCTAATCTGCGCAGACTGTTCGGTTGCTTTTTTGATAAGATTTAATAAAAATCCAGCCTGCTCTTCAATTGCTGATTTAGCATCCTTATTATGTTCCAGTCGCTGAGCCTTGATAAATGTAATATTAGCGCTAGGTATAAAATTCGATAAATAAGAGTCGTGTTCGTATTTAGATATAAGTGTTTTATTAGTTGTGTTGTTTTCTATCTTAAATCTTTTTTGCTCTAAGTAGTGAGAAAGAACATAACTTTTACTCGCATGTTCTGTTGGAAAAAGTTCATCATAAATTTCATCAAAAAGACCTAGTTGTTCTTTGTTATTTTTAGGTTGTTGAAATACCTTGTGCTCTTTCTTGCCAGAGATTAAATCTACAGCAGTGGCATGTATTTTTTTGCTTTTATGTTTATCAAGAGTTAATGACGAGTTGTAGAAATCAAATTTTATAATGGAAAAATTTAGTTGCAAAAAAAACGGGATGTTTTTGTTGAAAATGTTATCAATTATTTTCAATAACATTGTTTTTCCGTATCCATTCGGCCCTGTTATAATTATTGTATCTGACTTAGTAAAGTCAATTTCATAATTTAAAAGCCCAAACAAATTAGTAACTGAAATCCTTTTAAGTTTCATGAGTACTCATCTCGATTGAAATTAATTTGACAGCGTACAAATATTAAATGGATGGCGGCAAGGGAAATAAAGCAAAACTGTTGAAATTTTGGCGGAAGATCACAGGAGTCGAACCTGCCCAGGACCGCTGGCGGCCCCAACTGGATTTGAAGTCCAGCCACCTCACCGGAGATGACGATCTTCCGCGCCTCGATTGCTACATGGAGGCGGGGCGCATTATATCTACTTTCAATCATTTACCCCAATCTTTCGCTCACTTATTTCTTCCCCTTTTTTGACCTGCCTTACCTTTCGACGATAAATATCAACGAAATCCTCATGTTACATTTTTGGTGTCAGCAGTTTTACCGCGATCACAAAAAACAAGAATCGTAAAAACGTAACCAGAAAACGGAATACCTGACGGGAAGGGGATCGTTTACAAAACCTGTAACCGGTCTCAGAGCCCATTTCGGGCGCAGGAACAGCAATGAAAAGTGAAGTCTTATCCGTCAAAGAGAAAATTGGTTACGGCATGGGTGACGCTGCCAGTCACATCATTTTCGATAACGTTATGTTGTACATGATGTTTTTTTACACCGATATCTTCGGCATTCCCGCCGGGTTTGTCGGCACCATGTTCCTGCTGGCGCGTGCGCTGGATGCTATCTCCGACCCGTGCATGGGCCTACTGGCCGACCGGACCCGCAGCCGCTGGGGTAAGTTCCGGCCGTGGATTTTGTTTGGGGCGATCCCGTTCGGCCTGGTCTGCGTGCTGGCCTACACCACGCCAGACCTCAGCCTGAACGGCAAAATGATCTACGCCGCCGTCACCTACACCCTGCTGACCCTGCTGTATACCGTGGTCAATATCCCGTACTGCGCGCTGGGCGGGGTGATCACCAACGACCCGACGCAGCGCATCTCCCTGCAATCCTGGCGCTTTGTGCTGGCGACCGCGGGCGGCATGCTCTCGACGGTGCTGATGATGCCGCTGGTGAATCTGATTGGCGGCGACGATAAAGCGTTTGGCTTCCAGGGCGGCATCGCGGTGCTGTCGGTGGTGGCGTTCCTGATGCTGGCGTTCTGCTTCTTCACCACCAAAGAGCGCATCCAGGTGCCGCCGAGCACCACCAGCATGCGCGAAGATCTGCGCGATATCTGGCAAAACGACCAGTGGCGCATCGTCGGGCTGCTCACCATCCTTAATATTCTCGCAGTTTGCGTGCGCGGTGGCGCGATGATGTATTACGTCACCTGGATCCTCGGCTCGCCGGAGCTGTTCGTCGCCTTCCTCACCACCTACTGCGTCGGCAACCTGATTGGCTCGGCGCTGGCCAAACCGCTCACCGACTGGAAGTGCAAAGTCAGCGTCTTCTGGTGGACCAATGCCCTGCTGGCGGTGGCGAGCGTGGCGATGTTCTTCGTCCCGATGCAGGCCAGCATCACCATGTTCGGCTTTATCTTTGTGATTGGCGTCCTGCACCAGCTGGTGACGCCGATCCAGTGGGTGATGATGTCCGATACCGTCGACTACGGCGAATGGACCAACGGCAAACGCCTGACCGGCATCAGCTTCGCGGGCACGCTGTTCGTGCTCAAGCTGGGTCTGGCGATAGGCGGGGCACTCATTGGCTGGATGCTGGCAGGCGGCGGGTACGATGCCGCAGCCAAAACCCAGAACAGCGCCACCATCAGCATCATCATTGCCCTGTTTACGCTGGTGCCAGCCGCGTGCTACGTGCTGAGCGCGATTATCGCCAAACGCTACTACAGCCTGAAAACGCCGTTCCTGCTCAAAATCATGGACGATCTGGCGCAGGGCGCGCGCCGTAATCAGCAGGATTTCAACACGCTGCCGGTCAGCAAAGAATTACAGAACTAAGAGGACGAAAGCATGAAAATCAGTGATGGAAACTGGCTTATTCAACCGGGTATGAATGTGATTTCGCCGGTTCAGGTATTCGAGGTGGAACAGCAGGGTAACGACCTGGTGGTGTATGTGGCACCACGCGACGTGCGCGAGCGCGCCGGGCAGCTGGACACCTTAATGTTCACGGTGCGCCTGTTTGCGCCGCAGGAAGGGATTGTCGGGGTGCGTATCGAGCACTTCCAGGGTGGGGTGGATAACGGCCCGCATTATCCACTTAATGTCCTGAAAGATGTGAAGGTGCAGATTGAAAACAACGCCGAATTTGCCGAACTGAAAAGCGGCAACGTCAGCGTTCGCGTTGCTAAGGGCGAGTTCTGGGCGCTGGATTTCCTCAGGGGTGGCCAGCGCATCACTGGCAGCCAGCTGAAAAACAACGGCTACGTGCAGGACGGCAACAGCGATCGCAACTATATGTTCGAGCGGCTGGATCTGGGCGTGGGCGAAACGGTCTATGGCCTGGGCGAGCGCTTTACCGCCCTGGTGCGCAACGGTCAGACGGTCGAAACCTGGAACCGCGACGGCGGCACCAGCACCGAACAGTCCTACAAAAATATCCCGTTCTACCTCACCAACCGCGGCTACGGCGTGCTGGTGAACCACCCGGAAAACGTCTCGTTCGAAATCGGCTCCGAGAAAGTCTCCAAGGTGCAGTTCAGCGTCGAAGGCGAGTATCTGGAATATTTCGTCATCGACGGCCCAACGCCGAAAGAGGTGCTCAACCGCTATACGCAATTTACCGGGCGTCCGGCGCTGCCACCGGCGTGGTCATTCGGCCTGTGGCTTACCACCTCGTTTACCACCAATTACGATGAAGCGACGGTCAACAGCTTTATCGACGGCATGGCCGAGCGCGACCTGCCGCTGCACGTCTTCCACTTCGACTGCTTCTGGATGAAGGCCTTCCAGTGGTGCGATTTTGAATGGGACCCGGTGACCTTCCCGGATCCGGAAGGGATGATCCGCCGCCTTAAATCGAAAGGGCTGAAGGTCTGCGTGTGGATCAACCCGTACATCGGGCAAAAATCACCGATCTTCAAAGAGCTGAAAGAGAAGGGTTATCTGCTGAAACGTCCGGATGGCTCGCTGTGGCAGTGGGATAAATGGCAGCCCGGGCTGGCGATCTACGACTTCACCAATCCGGAAGCCTGTGCATGGTATGCCGACAAGCTGAAAGGGTTGGTGGATATCGGCGTCGATTGCTTCAAGACCGACTTCGGCGAGCGCATCCCGACGGACGTGGTGTGGCATGACGGCAGCGATCCGCAGAAAATGCACAACCACTATGCCTACATCTATAACGAGCTGGTGTGGAACGTGCTGAAAGAGACCGTCGGCGAGGAAGAGGCGGTTCTGTTTGCCCGTTCGGCCTCGGTGGGGGCGCAACAGTTTCCGGTGCACTGGGGTGGCGACTGTTACGCCAACTACGAATCGATGGCCGAAAGCCTGCGCGGCGGGCTGTCGATTGGGCTCTCCGGGTTTGGTTTCTGGAGCCACGATATCGGCGGGTTCGAAAATACCGCTCCGGCAGATGTCTATAAACGCTGGTGCGCGTTCGGACTGCTCTCCAGCCACAGCCGCCTGCACGGGAGCAAATCCTACCGGGTACCCTGGGCGTACGACGACGAGTCCTGCGATGTGGTGCGCCACTTCACGCAGCTTAAATGCCGGATGATGCCGTACCTGTATCGTCAGGCGGCGCTGGCCCGGGAGCACGGCACCCCGATGCTGCGGGCGATGATGCTCGAGTTCCCGGACGATCCGGCGTGCGACTATCTCGACCGCCAGTATATGCTCGGTGATTCGGTGCTGGTTGCGCCGGTGTTCAGCGAGGCGGGTGACGTGCACTTTTATCTGCCGGAAGGGCGCTGGACGCACCTGTGGCAAAACGATCAAATCCCGGGCAGCCGCTGGCATAAACAGCAGCACGACTTCCAGAGCCTGCCGGTGTACGTGCGCGACAACACCCTGCTGGCGCTGGGCAACAATGACCAGAAGCCGGACTACGCCTGGAACAAGGGGACAGCCTTCCAGCTGTTTAACCTCGACGATGGCGCGACAGCGGTAAGTGAAGTGCCTGAGTTGAACGGTGCCGTGGCGTTTGCCCTGACCGCAACGCGCACGGGCAACACCCTGACCCTGAAGGGGAGCGGCGAGGCGCGGGGCTGGTCCGTCTGTTTACGTAATGTGCAGCAGATTAGCGGCGTTAAAGGTGCGTCACACGTGGGTAGCGAGTGGGGCGTGGTGGTGAAAGCTGAAGGGAATGAGGTGCTGATTCACCTCTGAGTCCCCTCACCCTAACCCTCTCCACACAGGGGAGAGGGAATAGTGAGTACTGGTTTGCTCCCTCTCCCTTTTAGGGAGAGGGCTGGGGTGAGGGTGTAACAACCGGCTCCGCAACCGTACTGACCTGCCCACCCGTCATCGTCTGCGTCACCTGCTGTTTATCCATGTTTACCGCATTCAGCCTGCCATTGACCGTCGGTTTTAGCGGCGCGTTCGCCTGCACGTTGCCGCTGGCGGTGAGCTGAATATTGCCATCGCCCGTCACCGGCAGCGCTGGCCAGCCCCACTGCTGCACGATGTTCAGCGGTACGCCGCGCCCGGTCAGGCTGATGGTCGCCTGACGCGCAGGCTGCTGCGAAATGCTGGCCCTGGCTTCCAGAATGCCTTTTTCAGTAAAGGCGCTCAGCTCGCCGATCGCCACCGTCGAGGCATTTGCCGTCAGCGCTATCGATGGACGGCGCACGTCCACGCGGTTAAAGGTGGCGGCTGCCCCGTTCAGGGTGGTGTTGCCGCCCCAGACGCCCCACTGGCGATCCTTCGCCAGCTGCAGATTAGTGCCGTAACCGTCGAGAGAGGTGATCTGCCACGGGAAGATCGGATCCACGTCGATCACCAGGTTGCGGCTCAGGCCGAATTTGCGCAGCGTGACGCTGTTTAGCCACGTCGGCAACGTTTCCATCCACTGCGCTTTCCAGTTCTGCGGCAAGGTGTATTCCAGCCCGGCGATAGCGACATCATCCAGCACCAGCGCCTTGCCGCTGCGCAACCAGTTACCGGAGGTGCGCACCATCCCGCCTTCCCAGCGTGAGGTGAACTGGCGCAGGGCCATCCCCTGGGGGGAGAATTCCGCATTCAGGATCGGGTCGAACAGATGCACGGAACCGTAGATAAATTCGCTGGCATTCATCGACAGACGACCGTCCTCGCTCTGCCAGTCGCCCTTACTCAGGGTCAGGTTGCGCAGGCTTAAATCGAGATCGGTGACGGCCCAGTCCGGCCCCTGCAGGCGGGCGTCGGTCACGTCCAGGCGGCCAATCTGCAGCGACGGCAGGGTGGTGATGGGGGCAAAAAAGTCGGCCAGCGATTTATCGCTCTGCAGGCGGATCTCGTTCAGGCGCATGTTGTCCACCTTCCAGCCGCCGTTGGCGTCGCGCCGCGCGGTGCCGGTCAGGGAGCCCAGCGCCATGTCCGCACCAACGGTGCTCAGCACCACCTCTTTACCGTTAAGTTCGCCCTGGATCAGCACATTGCTGGCGGGCACGCCGTTTAACGTCAGCGACCCGGCGCTCATCTGGATGTTGGCTTTTTTCCCCAGCACATTGCCGGCTTCAGGCTGCCACGGACTGACGCCGCCGGTCACCTTCTGCGCGCTCAGATCCCACTCGGTATTGGGGCTGTTAAACGCCATGTTGTTCAGCAGCAGGCGATCGGCCTGCAGGGGGAGAGGGGCAGTTTGCGGCGAGAGGTTCAGCGTGCCGTCAAACAGGGTGATGGTATCCATGTGCAGCGGGTCGGTCAGCTGGCGGCTGCTCACGCCAATATCCACCATTTTTGCGACCAGCGTCGCCGGTTTACCGTCGCGACCGAAGGTGACGTTTTTCAGCACCAGGTGGCTGGGGGACGAGAAGCGGTGATCCATCTGGTCGAAACTGAGCTCGTAATCGGTGTTTTCCGTGATCCAACGGCTGACCTGGGCCGAGCCCCAGCGCGTCTGGACAAGGAGATAGAGCGCGAGGATCGCAACCAGCAGAACAACCAGAATACCGATGAGTAGCTTTCCAATAAATTTCATGGTCTTCCATCACGTAAAACGCACATAAAGGAGTTATGCACGATTTATACGCAATGCTCAAGGCGGGAATAGTGTAATTCCGTGTACGGCAGCAACGATCTGCTGCCGTACAGGTAGGGTTAGTTCTTTTCTGGCGGGAAGATCAGGTTCAGGACGATAGCAGTAATGCCGCCTGCTGCGATGCCGGAAGAGAGCAGGTTTTTCACCCAGTCCGGGGCAAACTGCAGGATCAGCGGCTGCTGCGACACGCCCAGACCCACGGCCAGCGACAGGGCGATAATCATGATCGCACGGCGGTTCAGCGGCTCGCGGGAGACGATGCGCACGCCGGATGCCGCGATAGTACCAAACATCACCAGGGTTGCGCCGCCGAGCACCGGCTCAGGAATGTGCTGCACGAAGCCGCTCACTGCCGGGAACAGGCCCAGCACAATCAGCATCAGCGCCACCACAAAGCCCACGTAGCGGCTGGCAACGCCGGTCAGCTGGATCACGCCGTTGTTCTGACCGAAGCAGGAGTTCGGGAAGGTATTAAACACGCCAGAGACAAACGAGTTCAGGCCGTTCGCCAGCACGCCGCCCTTCAGGCGCTTCATATATAGCGGGCCAGAGACCGGCTGCTCAGAGACATCGGAAGTGGCGGTGATGTCGCCGATGGTTTCCAGAGAGGTGATCATAAACACCAGCATCAGCGGCAGAAGCAGATTCCAGTCAATGCCCAGGCCGTAATACAGCGGCGTTGGCACCATGATCAGCGGACTGTCGGTCGGTGCACTGGACTGCGGCAGCATGTCCATTGCCCAGGCGGCCAGGTAGCCAGCGGCCATGGCGATCACCAGCGAGGCGACGCGCAGG
Organism: Silvania sp.; assembly: GCF_051656365.1. Lineage (NCBI taxonomy): Bacteria > Pseudomonadati > Pseudomonadota > Gammaproteobacteria > Enterobacterales > Enterobacteriaceae > Silvania > Silvania sp. Next base: position 43,157 of record NZ_JBOGBT010000105.1, read on the forward strand.
TACGGGTTACGCTGACGGTTAAGCAGAATAATGATCGCCAGCACTACGCCCGCCAGCAGCAGGTTTTTCGGGGCGCCGAAGGTGTGGTCGGCCATCGCAGCGTAACCGCCCCCGATGGAGGTCAAGCCCACCTGAATCAGCGACAGGCCGATAATCATCACCACCACGCCGGAGACCAGCGGGGTAATAATACGACGCGCCAGATGAAGGACGCGGGAGATGACCATCTCGGTGCAGCTCGCCAGCATCAGGGTGCCGAACAGCGCGGCCATCATCGTCGGCACATCGGCGCCGCCGGTTTTCAGCGCGGTACCGCCCATGATCAACGGGGCGACAAAGTTAAAGCTGGTGCCCTGAATCGACAGCAGACCGGATCCCACAGGACCCCAGGCTTTAATCTGAATGATGGAGGCCACGCCCGAGGCAAACAGCGACATGCTGATGATGTGCTGGGTGTCCTGCGCCGGTAAGCCGAGCGCCTGGCAGATCAGCAGGGCGGGGGTGATCACCGCCACGAACATCGCCAGCAGATGCTGACAGGCGGCAAACAAGGTCTGCGCCAGCGGCGGACGGTCTTCAAGACGGTAAATCAGTTCACTGTTATGCGGCTGCGCAATCGGTTGCGCATCTTGCTGTTCTAAGGCGTTAACGGACATCTGCGGCGATCCCCACGAGGAAAAGCGGGCATTTTAGCCGAGTGGATGAGAAAAGCAAACGATTGCCATGTAAATTCATGGATAATTCCCTGCTCGTTATGCGTCTTTTCTTTAACGGTGCGGAAGAGGCTGATGCTATTTGGCTGATCAGGCGTTCGAATAACGCTCGGTCTCGGGCATCCAGCGGTCAATTAAAGCTGCCGCCTGGTCGGGATAGCGCTCATGGATATGACGTGCCAGACGTTGAACTTCGGGGATCATGGCCTGATCGCGCAGCAAATCGGCCACTTTAAACTCTGCATTACCTGTCTGGCGGGTACCCAGTAATTCACCGGGACCGCGGATCTCCAGATCCTGTTGCGCAATGACAAAGCCGTCGTTGCTGTCACGTAACACCTGCAGACGCTTCTGCGCGGTTTTTGACAGCGGTGCCTTATAGAGCAATACGCAGTGTGAGGCCACCGCGCCGCGGCCCACGCGGCCACGCAGCTGGTGGAGTTGCGCAAGACCCAGACGCTCCGGGTTTTCGATAATCATCAGGCTGGCGTTGGGTACGTCTACGCCCACTTCAATTACCGTGGTGGCAATCAGCAGATGCAGCTCGCCCTGCTTGAAGGCCTGCATCACCGCCTGTTTGTCTGCTGGCTTCATGCGGCCATGCACCAGCCCGACGTTCAGCTCCGGGAGGGCCAGCTTTAACTCTTCCCAGGTGGCTTCTGCCGCCTGCGCTTCCAGCAGATCGGACTCTTCAATTAAGGTACACACCCAGTAAGCCTGACGGCCTTCCTGAGTACAGGCGTTGCGCACGCGATCGATAATGTCGTTGCGACGGGTATCCGGGATGGCGACTGTGGTCACCGGCGTACGCCCTGGCGGCAGCTCGTCGATGGTCGAGGTGTCGAGGTCGGCATAAGCCGTCATCGCCAGCGTGCGCGGGATCGGCGTCGCGGTCATGATCAGCTGATGGGGATGGAATCCTTGCTGGAGCCCTTTTTCCCACAGCGCCAGGCGCTGATGCACACCAAAGCGGTGCTGCTCATCAATGATCACCAGCGCCAGGCCGTTAAACTGCACCTGTTCCTGGAAGATAGCGTGGGTGCCGACAATCATCTGCACCTGACCGCTGGCAATGGCGTCCTGCTGGGCCTGTCGCGCTTTGCCTTTTTGCTTCCCGGCCAGCCAGCCCACTTCAATGCCCAGCGGCGCAAACCAGTTGCGGAAGTTCGTGGCGTGCTGCTCGGCCAGCAGCTCGGTCGGCGCCATCAGCGCCACCTGCTTGCCGTGCGCAATAGCGCGTAACGCAGCCAGCGCGGCTACCAGCGTTTTACCGGAGCCCACGTCGCCCTGCACCAGGCGCATCATCGGTACATCCAGCGCCATATCGCGCTCGATCTCGGCGGTCACGCGGGCCTGTGCGCCGGTCGGTTTGAACGGCAGCGAGGCCAGCAGCTTATCTTTTAAATCGTCGTGGGTGGCAAGCGGCAGGGCGTGAAAACGCTGGGCACCGGCGCGTAACGCCAGCATGCTCAGGTTATGCGCCAGCAGCTCTTCCAGAATTAATCGTCGCTGGGCAGGATGTTGTCCGCTCTCCAGATCGCTTAATTGCAGCGTCGGCGGCGGGCGATGCAGGGTGCGCATCGCTTCCGGCAAACTCATCATTCCCTGCGCCAGCTCGGGCGGCAGCAGTTCGGTGATGGCGCAGATATCAAGCAGCTCCAGCGCCTGGTCGGTCAGCTTGCGCAGCGTCGCCTGCTTAATACCTTCGGTGGTCGGGTAGACCGGGGTCAGGGTTTCCTGTAATTCCGGAGTGCTGAGATCGCCCTGCACGCGGTATTCCGGGTGGATCATCTCCGCGCCGTACTTCCCGCGTTTGGCTTCGCCATAGGCCAGCACGCGTCGTCCAGTGGCGAGGCTGTTTTTCATCGCCGCGCTGAAGTTAAAAAAGCGCATCGTCAGAATGCCGGTGCCATCGCTGATCTGACAGGTCATCATCCGGCGGCCGCCGAAGGTGACATTACAGTTCAGGACTTCGCCTTCTACCGTGACGTAAATTCCGGGCAGCAGCTCGCCAATCTGATAAAGATGGGTGCGGTCTTCATAGCGCAGGGGGAGGTGCAGGAGGAGATCCTGCACGGTGTGCAGACCTATTTTTGCCAGTTTGCTGCTCTGCGCCGCGCCCACGCCGGTCAGCGAATTTAGCGGTACAGCATCCAGCAGGCGGCCTTGCATGATCTACTTCGCCGACTGCATGGTGGCCCACCACGTGGCATCGGCTTCAATTTCGCCCTGCATGTTCACGTGGGGGTAAGGTAAGTTTTTCTGCTTTGCCACGCGGGCCAGCACCGGGTAACCGCCTTCAAACAGCAGACGCTGCTGTTCATCTTGCGGCAGCATGCTGTTCTCGCGCTTGTACATCCCGGCATTTTGCCGCTGACGCTGGGCTTCGTACAGAATGAGCGCCGAAGCGACGGAGACGTTCAGCGACTGCACCATACCGGTCATCGGAATGATGATGTCCTGATCCGCCAGGTCTAGTGCTTCCTGGGTGATCCCGGTTTTCTCCTGACCCATCAGAATGCAGGTCGGGCGGGTGTAATCAACCTCACGGAAGTCGACAGCGTTATCGGAAATGTGGGTTGCCAGCACCTGCATCCCGCGCCCTTTCAGGTGCGAGACGGCGTCGCTGATGGTGGGGTGAGTGTGAACCTGCACCCAGCTGTTACTGCCTGCGGCAGATGAGGCCATGGTGCGGATCCGACCTTCCGGCCAGACGGCGTGGACTTCATGCACGCCGATAGCATCGGCGGTACGGACGATGGCAGAGACGTTATGCGGTTTATGGACCTGCTCCATGCAGACTGTCAGGTCAGGCTGACGCCTGGCGAGCATCTCACAGATACGTGCATAACGCTGTGCATTCATAAGACTAGTTTCGGTTACGGGTGACTTTAATAACGTCAGCCATCACGCGGATTTTGCGCATGATATTCGCCAGATGCACACGGTCGCGCGCGCTCAGACGAATAAAGGCGCTGTAGACACGGCCATCTTTCTCTTCGGTATTCAGGCTATGAATATTGGAAGAGGCCGTGTTGATTGCCGCCGTCAGGTTCGCCAGTGCGCCCTGGTGGTTGAACATATCCACCTTGATCTCGGTGATAAATTCCTGCTCGGTCTCTTTATCCCACTCCACCGCCATAAACTTCTCAGGCTCTTTCTGGTAGCCACGGATGTTACGACAGGATTCATGATGGATAACCAGCCCTTTACCGGGACTGACGTGAGCGATAATCGGGTCGCCAGGGATCGGTCGGCAGCACTTGGCGAAGGTAATCAACACCCCGTCGGCGCCTTTGATCGGCAGATGTCCGCTGCCTGAAGATGGCTGCGGTACCGACGTTTCACCCTGTTGCAGGTTCTTCGCCACTACCACGCTCATCGCATTGCCAAGGCCGATTTCGGCCAGCAGATCGTCAAGCGAGGCGAGCTTCATGCGCTCGATTTCACGCTGAACGTTCTCTTGCGGGATCTCAGCCAGCTTGCGGCTACCGCCCAGCGCGTGATTGAGCAGACGACGACCCAGGCTCACGGAATCATCGCGTTTAAGGTTTTTCAGCAACTGGCGGATTTTAGCGCGGGCTTTCGAGCTCACGACAAAGTTCAGCCACGCCGCATTCGGACGGGCACCCGGAGCGGTAATGATTTCGACCGTCTGGCCGCTGGTCAGCGGCTGTGACAGGGGATACGGCTGGCGGTCGACGCGCGCACCGACGCAGGCATGGCCGATATCGGTATGCACGGCGTACGCAAAATCGACCGGGGTAGCGCCTGCAGGCAGCTCGACAATGCGCCCTTCTGGCGTGAAAACGTAAATCTCATCCGGGAAGAGATCGGATTTAACGCTCTCGATAAATTCAAACGAGCTGCCGGCGCTTTGTTGCAGCTCCAGCAGGCTTTGCATCCAGCGCTGGGCGCGGATTTGCGCGGTAGTGCTGCTTTCACCGCCATGCTCTTTGTAGGCCCAGTGCGCGGCAACACCCATCTCCGCCATCTGGTCCATGTCTTCGGTACGAATCTGTACTTCAACCGGCACGCCGTGCGGACCAATCATCGAGGTGTGCAGAGACTGATATCCGTTCGCTTTTGGAATGGCAATATAGTCTTTCACCCGCCCAGGACGTGGTTTGTACAGACTGTGCATCTGACCGAGTACGCGATAGCAAGTGTCAGAATCATGGACGATCACACGAAATGCGTAGATATCCATGATCGAGTGAAAACGCTGCTCTTTGAGCACCATTTTGCAGTAGATAGAGTACAGATGCTTTTCGCGACCGCTGACGCGACAGGGGATGCCGGCTTCCTGTAAACGCCCTTCAATTTCAGAGAGGATCTTCTGAATCATCTCTTTACGGTTGCCACGTGCGGCTTTCACCACCTCTTTGATCACCCGGAAGCGGTTTGGATACAGCGCTTCAAAACCCAGCTCTTCGAGTTCGGTTTTGATGTGATGAATACCTAAACGGTGCGCCAGCGGGCTGTAAATTTCGAGGGTTTCACGGGCAATGCGACGACGTTTATCCGGGCGCAGTGAGCCCAGCGTGCGCATGTTGTGGGTGCGGTCGGCGAGTTTGATCAGAATGACGCGGATATCCTGCACCATCGCCATGATCATCTTGCGAAAGTTTTCGGCCTGCGCCTCTTTCTTGTCGCGGAAATTCAGCTTATCAAGCTTAGACACCCCTTCCACCAGCTCGGCAACGCTTTTGCCAAACAGCTGTTCCATATCCTGGTAGGTGGCGGGGGTATCTTCAATCACGTCATGCAGCAGGGCAGCCATCAACGTTTCATAGTCGAGTTTCATCTCGGCCAGAATGCAGGCCACCGCTACCGGGTGCGTGATATAGGGTTCACCGCTTGAACGTGTCTGGCCCTCGTGAGCGTCACGTGCAACGAGATACGCCTGCTGGAGACGCTTAATCTGGTCTACCGGCAGGTAGTTTTGAATCAGTTGATTCAGGCTTTCAAACAGATACAAGGGCGACCCGCAGGTTTAATTAACGACGACCTTCAGCAATGGCGGTAACGGCCTGCAGTTCTGCGGCTTCCTGCTCTTGCTGCTCCTGGCGCTCACGTACGTCGAGGATCTGGTTGTTGATCAGACCTTCTTCGATTTCGCGCAGCGCGATAACGGTGGTTTTATCGTTTTCTTCCGGTACCAGCGGATCTTTGCCGCCTGACTGCATCTGACGAGCGCGACGCGCGGCGACCAGCACCAGGTCAAAACGGTTACCAATTTTCTCTACAGCGTCCTGAACAGTTACGCGTGCCATACTTAAAATGCTCCACAGATGAAGAAATGACTGGGCATGATACTGAATGTGGGTTCAGTCTGCCAACAGTTTGGTGATTAATGCGTCATGTCGCTGCTTCTGGCGGCTCATGCGCAGGCGTTCGGCGCGAATAACGGTTTTCAAATCGCCCAGGGCGGTATCGAAATCATCATTCACAATCAGATAATCATATTCGGCGTAATGGCTCATTTCCGCAACTGCCTGGGCCATACGTTTTGCGATAACGTCTTCGCTGTCCTGGCCGCGACCACGCAGACGACGGTCCAGCTCATCTTTCGACGGCGGTAAGATAAAGATGCTGCGAGCCTGCGGCATTTTCTTGCGAATTTGCTGTGCGCCCTGCCAGTCGATATCCAGAAATACGTTTACGCCCGTTGCCAGGACCTGCTCAATGGTTTCACGCGAGGTTCCGTAGTAGTTACCGAAGACTTCTGCGTGTTCAAGAAACGCATCCCGGCCAATCATCGTTTTAAATTCAGCGTGATCGACAAAGAAATAGTGTTCACCGTGCACTTCACCCGGACGCGGTGCCCGCGTGGTGTGAGAAACAGAAACCTGCGTATCGTACAACGGTTGGGTTTTTAACAGCGCCTGAATCAGGCTGGATTTACCCGCGCCACTAGGGGCAGAAACAATATAAAGCGTGCCTTGAGCCATGAGAGTCTTTGTATGTTGATAGCGTTGAAGTCCTACATACGGGCTTATTATACACGTCGCCGCTTCGTGACGTAGCCTTTGTCACACTTTTTCCTCTTCATCGTTGATTTATGCTCACCTTTTTCCACTTTTCTCCGCCAGTTGCTGCAACAGAAACAAAGTGCGGATATCCCCTCGCAACCTTTGCTTCTGCCTGTCGCCTGCGGCGCTGTGCTGCGTTATACCCGTTGCAAAACAGGGAGGAGTGACAATGTGGAGAGCGTTAAGCGTTGTGATGATCATCTGGAGCGGCTACGGGCTGGCGGTATGCCCCGTGTGGTCGCCCGCAAAGGCAGAGCAGGAGATCGCTCGCCTGCAGGGTCAAATTACCCGCTGGAATACGGCGTACTGGAAAGAAGGCGTAAGCGAGGTCAATGATGAGGTGTACGATCAGCTGGCTGCCCGGCTGAAACAGTGGCAGCGCTGCTTTGGCGCCGAACAGGTTGCTGAATCGCTGGCGCCGGCAACCGGGTCGGTCAGGCACCCGGTCAGCCATACCGGGGTGCAGAAGGTGGCGGATAAAGCCGGGCTTCGGCAGTGGATGCAATCGCGCCGCGATCTGTGGGTACAGCCGAAGGTGGACGGCGTGGCGGTGACGCTGGTTTACCGCGAGGGAAAGCTGGTGCAGGCGACCAGCCGGGGCAACGGGCTGAAAGGCGAAGACTGGACCGCGAAAGTGAAGCGCATGCCGTCTATGCCCGCGCAGTTGACGGGAGCGCTTGCCAACAGCGTGCTACAGGGCGAGCTGTTTCTACACCGCGATAACCACATTCAGAAGGAGATGGGTGGGATGAATGCCCGGGCAAAAGTAGCCGGGGCGATGATGCGGCAGGGTGATAGCCAGAGCCTGGACAATATCGGCATCTTTATCTGGGCATGGCCGAATGGCCCAGCGTCGATGCCTGAACGTCTGCAGGCGTTGACCCATGCGGGTTTCACTCTTACTGAGCAGTGGACGCGGCAAATCAACTCGCTGGATGAGGTGGAAAAACAGCGTAATCGCTGGCTGACATCGCCCCTGCCCTTTGTCACTGATGGTATCGTGATCCGTTCGGCACAGGAGCCCGCAGGTGAACGTTGGCTGCCCGGCGAGGGCAGTTGGGTGGTGGCGTGGAAATACGCCCCCGTTGCTCAGGTCGCAGAGGTCAGGGCCATTAACTTTGCCGTGGGACGTACCGGCAGGATCGCCGTGGTTGCCGCACTCGAGCCGGTACAACTCGATGATAAACGAGTGCAGCGCGTGAATCTGGGGTCGGTGGGGCACTGGCAGGCGCTGGATATCGCCCCGGGCGATCAGATCCTGATAAGCCTGGCCGGGCAGGGGATCCCGCGCGTGGATAAGGTTGTCTGGCGGACGAGTGAACGGCATAAGCCCGAGCCGCCGGCCTCACGCTTTACGCCGCTCACCTGTTTCTATGCGACACCGGAATGCCGTGAGCAGTTTATGGCCCGGCTGAAGTGGCTCAGTTCAGCTGCAGTTTTGGATATCACCGGACTGGGCGAGGCGGGCTGGCAGGCGCTGCATCAGGCGCATCATTTTGAGCATCTCTTTTCCTGGCTTGCGCTGACTGAGGCTCAGTTGCAGCAGACACCAGGATTAACGGCACAGCGGGGTCAGCAGCTATGGCATCAATTTAACCTGGTACGTCGTCAGCCTTTTCCCCGCTGGCTGGATGCGCTTGGGATCCCGCTCCCGCGGGCGGCTATGCGTGCCCTGAGCGACAGAAGCTGGGCGCAGATACAGAGCAGGGACGTGCGACGATGGCAGCAGGTTCCTGGCGTCGGTGCAAAAAGGGCGCGCAGGCTGGTGGAATTTACGCACCACCCCAGGGTTAACGCCCTGACGGTATGGCTGGGTGAGCAGGACGTCCCGGGGTTTTAGCGCATTAATGGCTGTCGTGCCGGTAATGAAAAACCGGGAGCCCCAGTTTTAAACGCAGCGCCAGCATGCGGGCGGTGAAGCCAAACAGCAGCGTGGAGATGATCACCACATCGTGGTTGCTCACGTAGTGTTGCAGGGCGACATACAGTACGGCGGCAGCAAAAGACACGCCCGCGTAGAGTTCTTTCTGAAAGACCAGCGGGATGCGTTTACAGAACATATCCCGCAGTACGCCGCCGAACACGCCGGTGATCACCGCAGCAATGGTGGCGATGACCGGGCCTTCGCCCATATCCAGCGCAACCTGGGCACCAATAATCGAGAAGACGATCAGGCCAAGGGCATCCAGCACGAGGAACAGACGTCGCAGGTGGGGCATAACCGGTGCAGCGATGGTGGTCAGTACGGCTGCGACGGCCACAATAATCACGTATTCAGGATGTTGCACCCACCCGAGCGGGTAGTGGCCCAGCAGGATATCGCGGACCGAACCGCCGCCCAGTGCGGTTGCCGTGGCGATAATAATCACGCCGAAGGTATCCATCCGACGTCGCCCTGCCGCCAGGGCACCCGTCATCGCTTCAGCGGTGATACCGATCAGATACAAAATGTGCAGCAGCATGTTACCCCCAGAGTTGAGGGCGAAAGAGTAGCGTTTTGTGCTCTGGCTCACGATTTAGATTTTCTTGTGCGAGCGATGATGCCTTAGGTTAACTAATGGAGGGTTGGCTTTATGAGTAGGTTTCTGCGGTTTTTGACAAATTTTCACATTAGATTTTTTTGCGGTGCGCAAACAGAAATGGCCCCTTAATGGAGCCATCATCAACAAAACTGAGTGCCACTACTTATTCGATGTTCTGAATCTGTTCGCGCATTTGCTCGATCAGCACTTTCAACTCGATAGCTGATTTGGTCACGTCAGCATTAATCGACTTCGATGCCAGGGTGTTCGATTCACGGTTGAACTCCTGCATCATAAAGTCGAGACGGCGACCAACTGCTTCTTTTTTCTTAAGAATGTTGTAGGTCTCTTTGATGTGCGCTTCCAGACGATCCAGCTCTTCGGAAACGTCAATACGCTGGGCCATCAGCACCAGCTCCTGCTCAAGGCGGTTATTTTCCAGCTGAACTTCGGCATCTTCCAGTTTGGCGACCAGACGCTCACGCTGCCATTGCAGAATTTCTGGCATATGGGAACGGACCTTAACCACTTCGCCGCTCACGCCTTCCAGTCGTTGCTCGATCAGCACTTTTAACGCCTGACCTTCGGTTTCGCGGGCGGCGATGAAATCATCCAGCGCGCCATCAAGTGCACCGAGGATTTCTGCGGTAATCGCATCCAGATCCTGCTCTCCTGCTGCCATAACGCCAGGCCAACGCAGAATATCAACCGGGTTGATTTCGCCTTCATCGCTCTGCATTTTGACCCAGTTGGCGGCGTTCACCAGCTGCTTAGCCAGTTTTTCATTGAGGATCAGCTCCCCTTGTGCGCTCGCGTCAGGTTCGAAACGCAGATTACATTCGACCTTTCCGCGCGTCAGACGGGCACGGATGCGCTCACGCACGACCGGCTCAAGACTGCGAAACTGCTCCGGCATACGGAAATAGGTTTCAAGATAGCGCTGGTTTACCGAGCGCAATTCCCAGGTAGCGCTACCCCAGCTACCCTTGATTTCACGCCGGGCGTAGGCGGTCATACTGCGGATCATAGAGATTCCCGTTTTTAAAGGAGAGATGGGGGGATTATAGCTTTTGGGGCTTTCTCAGGATAGGAATAAGCACGTTTAATCCGTATAATGCGCAGCCACATTCGTTTCAAGCCCGGAGATATCATCATGCGTCCATCAGGTCGTAGCGCCAACCAGGTGCGCCCCGTCACCCTGACCCGTAACTATACAAAACACGCTGAAGGCTCCGTGCTGGTTGAATTTGGTGACACCAAAGTGCTGTGCACCGCCTCCATTGAAGAGGGCGTACCGCGCTTTCTGAAAGGCCAGGGTCAGGGCTGGATCACCGCCGAATACGGCATGCTGCCACGCTCCACCCATACCCGTAACGCTCGCGAAGCGGCGAAGGGTAAGCAAGGTGGCCGTACCATGGAAATTCAGCGTCTGATCGCCCGTGCGCTGCGCGCCGCTGTCGATTTGAAGGTGCTGGGTGAATTCACCATCACGCTGGACTGCGATGTGATCCAGGCTGATGGCGGTACCCGCACGGCTTCTATCACCGGTGCCTGCGTGGCGCTGGCTGATGCCCTGAACAAGCTGATTGCTGCCGGTAAGCTGAAAGCGAACCCGCTTAAAGGCATGGTGGCTGCAGTGTCCGTGGGGATCGTTAACGGCGAAGCGCTGTGCGATCTGGAGTACGTTGAAGACTCCGCAGCCGAAACCGACATGAACGTGGTGATGACCGAAGACGGTCGCATCATTGAAGTCCAGGGCACCGCTGAAGGCGAGCCGTTTACCCATGAAGAACTCCTGACCTTGCTGGCGTTAGCCCGAGGGGGAATTGAGTCCATTGTGACGACGCAGAAAGCGGCGTTAGAAAATTGATTTAAAGGCGACTGATGAGTCGCCTTTTTTTTGTCTGTAGAAAAGTAAGGAGCGAATCCATGAAACCGTATCAGCGCCAGTTTATTGAGTTTGCGCTTAGCAAGCAGGTACTTAAGTTTGGCGAATTTACGCTGAAATCCGGGCGTAAGAGTCCCTATTTCTTTAACGCCGGGCTGTTTAATACCGGGCGCGATCTGGCCCTGTTAGGCCGTTTCTATGCCGAAGCGCTGGTGGATTCCGGGATTGAGTTCGATTTACTGTTTGGCCCGGCCTATAAAGGTATTCCGATTGCCACCACCACCGCCGTGGCGCTGGCAGAGCATCACGATCGCGATGTGCCGTACTGCTTTAACCGTAAAGAAGCTAAAACGCACGGTGAGGGCGGTAGCCTGGTCGGCAGCGCGCTGCAGGGGCGTGTGATGCTGGTAGACGACGTGATCACCGCCGGTACGGCAATCCGTGAATCGATGGAAATTATTCAGGCGAACGATGCGACGCTTGCGGGCGTGCTGATTTCTCTTGATCGTCAGGAACGGGGCCGCGGCGAGATCTCTGCCATCCAGGAAGTGGAGCGTGATTATGGCTGCAAGGTGACCTCAATTATCACCCTGAAAGACCTGATAGCGTATCTGGAAGAGAAGCCGGAAATGGCTGAAAGCCTGACGGCGGTGCGCGCCTATCGGGAAGCGTTTGGCGTCTGAGTAAACTGCCCGGTGGCGCTGCGCTTACCGGGCCTGTTGGCCGGATGTGGTGCAGCCGCCATCCGGCAGGCGGTTATCGCAGCTGTGTGGCGACTAATGGCCAGCGAGCCTCAAAATCTTCCGTAGGGCGATATTTGAATTCGCTGCGCACAAAGCGGGAGAGCATCCCTTCGCAGAAGGCCAGAACCTGCCCGGCAAGCAGCGTTTCATCTGTGCTGTAGCCTTCGCCTTCACGCATTTTCTTTTCACGTAATACCTGGCGTAGCTGCGCTTCAATGCGTTCAAACAGCTGGTTAATCCGTCCCTGCAGTCGATCCTGTTCAAACATCAGCGCGTGGCCGGTCAGGATACGGGTCAGGCCCGGGTTACGTTCACCGAAACCGAGGATCAGCAGCACAATCAGGCGCAAACGCGCGGTGGTGTCCTTCTCATCTTTCAGAATCAGGTTAATACGCGTGATCAGGCTGTCTTCGATAAATTCGATCAGGCTGTCAAACATACGCGTTTTACTGGGGAAATGACGGTATAGCGCCGCTTCCGACACGCCAACAGAGGCGGCCAGCTTAGCGGTAGTAATGCGTTGACTACCATCGCTGGATTCAAGCATCAGAGCCAGAGACTGAAGTATTTCTTCGCGACGATTCCTTTTCGCAGTTTGTTTTTCTGCCATGTTACAAAATACCCCTGAAAATAAGCACTTGTCAGGCTGACATCCACACAGCGACCGCAAACTGACGTTTGCGGTTTGTTATTGCGTTATTGCGCTGTGGAATGCGTTTAGCCGGGTTTATTTACGCCCGGAATGGCCGAAGCCGCCTTCCCCGCGATCGGTCGCGTCAAAGTCTTCTACCAGATTGAATTCAGCTTGTACCACCGGCACAAAAACCATCTGGGCGACACGTTCGCCGGGTTGGATCGTGAAACTGTCCTGGCCACGGTTCCATACCGACACCATCAACTGACCCTGATAGTCGGAGTCAATAAGCCCCACCAGATTGCCCAGCACGATGCCATGCTTATGGCCCAGGCCAGAGCGTGGCAGGATCACCGCCGCCAGAGAAGCGTCGGCAATGTGGATGGCCAGGCCGGTCGGCAACAGCGTTGTTGCGCCCGGCGCCAGTTCTACGGCGTCGTCGAGACAGGCACGCAGGTCAAGACCGGCAGAGCCGGAGGTGGCATAGGTCGGCAGCGGAAATTGCTGACCAACACGCGGGTCCAGAATCTTAACGTCGATTTTTTTCATCATAACGGGTAACGATCTCGTCCAGTAATTGTTGGCCCAGGAGTTCCTTGCGCTCAAGCGGTAGGACTTTATCTCCATCCTGCCAGAATAGGTGCAGTGCGTTGCTGTCGCTGTTAAATCCTTGTGTGGCCAGCGATACGTCGTTCGCGCAAATCAAATCGAGGTTTTTGCGGGTACGTTTTTGCCGGGCATATTCTTCCACATTATTTGTTTCTGCGGCAAATCCAACGACGTAAGGTCGCCGGTTTTTCAGCGCGGCGACGCCGGCGACGATATCCGGGTTTTTCACCATTGTTATCGTGATTTCATCGCCTTGCTTCTTAATTTTTTCATCCGCTATGGCGGCAGCACGGTAGTCGGCCACAGCGGCGCAGCCGATAAAAATCTGCTGCTGTTGCGCATGTGCCTGTACAGCGGCTTCCATTTCCAGGGCGGTGGTGACATCAATGCGCTGCACCCGCGGCGGGGTCGGCAGCGAAACGGGGCCGCTCACCAGCGTGACGTTGGCACCGCGCTGTGCGGCGGCTGCGGCAATCGCAAAGCCCATCTTGCCGGAGCTTTGATTCGTGATGTAGCGCACGGGATCCAACGGCTCACGCGTCGGACCCGCGGTAATCATGATGCTGAGATGTTGCAGATCGTTGACAGGCGAAAAATGGCTGGCGGCCAAATCGACAATCGCGAGCGGATCCAGCATGCGACCGGGGCCCACATCGCCGCAGGCCTGGCTGCCGCTGTCTGGCCCCCAAATTAGCAGCCCGCGAGAGGCCAGCGTCGCAAGATTGTGCTGGGTTGCCGCGTTACGATACATCTGCTGGTTCATTGCCGGGACCACGGCGACGGGTGCCGGTGTCGCCAGGCAGATGGTGGACACCAGATCGTTAGCCATACCGGCTGCAACACGGGCGATCAAATCGGCGGTGGCCGGAGCGAGGATGACTAAATCGGCCCACTTGCCCAGCTCGATATGGCCCATTGCCGCCTCGGCTGCCGGGTCGAGCAGGCTGTCTGAAACCGGGTAGCCAGAGACGGCCTGCAGGCTCATCGGCGTAATGAAGGCTTTACCTCCCTCGGTTATCGCTACCCGCACTTCTGCTCCGCGCTCGCGCAAACGGCGCACCAGATCCGGCGCTTTATAGGCTGCAATGCCGCCGCTGACGCCGAGAACGATTTTTTTACCGGCCAGGCTGATCATGATTCTTTCCTGTTGGGTTCACCTGAGAGGCGGGCATTTTATCACAATCCGAAAAGCATCGTGATTTTGTCCGTCCATCACTTTGCGAGGCGCTACGCAATACGCGCAATACCTCATCGTGAGGCGCCGATCTCTGTGGCAGCATAGCGGGCCTATGGAGGAGGGTTGGGTATGGATACACTGTCCCCGCTGTTACCGCGGGAAAAAATGCTACGCGATGGTGTGACATCGCTGACGGATGAAGAGCTGCTGGCGTTGTTTTTGCGCACCGGAACGCGGGGGAAAGACGTTTTTACGCTTGCAAAGGATTTACTGCAGCATTTTGGTTCCCTGTATGGCTTGCTGACTGCCGAACTGGAGGCGTTCACGCAGGTCGAAGGGATCGGTATTGCGACATTCGCCCAGCTCAGAGGCATTGCGGAGCTGGCCCGCCGTTACTACTGCTCGGGGGTACAGGAGGTCAACCCGCTGGAAAATCCGAATATCGCCCGGGAATTTGTTCACAGCCAGCTGGCGGAAGAAGAGCGTGAAATTTTTATGGTTATTTTCCTGGATAATCAAAACCGGGTGCTGAAACATTCCCGGCTGTTTTCTGGTACCCTGAGCCATGTTGAGGTACATCCGCGCGAAATTGTGCGCGAAGCGATAAAAGTGAATGCTGCCGGCGTGATCCTCGCGCATAATCACCCCTCGGGGCGCGCTGAACCGAGTAAAGCCGATAGAGACGTGACCGAACGTATCGTGAAATGCTGTAAATTCATGGATATTCGCGTGATTGACCATCTGGTCATCGGCCGAGGAGAGTACGTTTCCTTTGCCGAACGTGGATGGATTTAAGCCGTTTCTCGCGATCCATCGGGATCTTTGTCTGTTCGGGACTTGAGCACATCCTCGAGTCAGCGTATACTACGCCACCTTTGAGAATCTCGGGTTTGGCAATTGGGCCTGGCAATCGATGGTTCACTTAGAACTACGCGATGACCGGGCTGTAAAGCCTGACGAGGCGCCGATACCCCATACGAAGCTCGAGCTAATTTGATTTTTGGAGAATAGACATGTCCCGAGTCTGCCAAGTTACTGGCAAGCGTCCGGTGACCGGTAACAACCGTTCCCACGCACTGAACGCGACTAAACGCCGTTTCCTGCCGAACCTGCACTCTCACCGTTTCTGGGTTGAGAGCGAGAAGCGTTTTGTCACCCTGCGTGTATCTGCTAAAGGTATGCGTGTTATTGATAAGAAAGGCATCGA